>JALSHL010000116.1 GCA_026982255.1 Paracoccaceae bacterium
CTCCCATATTGCCTTATGATGTGCACAAAGGCACCCGCCCTTGTCCCGGGCATAATGGACCAAGTTTAAGACAAATTCGCAACAATGAAAGGGATTTATGAAGTTATATTCACACCGGTCTTATATTGATCCGACTGTCATCAGGATGACCCCGCCCGCGACAATTACAGAAGCCACGATCCGCAACCGCCACGGCCGTTCACCCATCAACACGATTCCGATCAGCGCCGCAAATACCACGGATGTTTCGCGCAATGTCGAAACCACCCCCAACGGCGCCAGCGCCTTGGCATAAATCACCAACCCGTAAGCCCCGCCGGACAGGAACCCGCCCAGCAGACCCAGCCAGATCACCCGCCCCGACACCCGTCGCCGTCCGTGCAGGATTTTTCCCAGGATGAACAGAGCCGCGATCCCCTCGAACACGAACAGCCAGCCGATATAGGCCATTGCCACACCCGCCACCCGTACTCCCATGCCGTCCACCAGGGAATAGCTGGCAATAATCACGCCGGTTGCCATTGCCGTCAAAACCATCAGCGGCGGCACCGCGCGCCGGAAGACATTTCCCGACAGCATGAATATCCCGATCGAGGCCGTCAGCACCCCCGCCCAGGCCAACAGCGGCAGGGTTTCGCCCGCAAACACCTGTGCGCCGAGCGCCACCAACACCGGCGACATGCCCCGTGCTATCGGGTAAACGTGGCTCAGATCCCCCAGCCGATAGGAATGGTAGAGCAGAAAATAATAACCAAAATGGATCACGGTCGAGGCCGCGATATACGGCCAGCTTTCCACGGCCGGCACGGGAAACCGCGTTGCAATCGCGATTCCCAGCAACATATGCCCGCCCGCGATCAGCCCCAGTATCGCCAGCCTGTCGCCCGAGGTTTTCACCAGTGCGTTCCAGCTCGCATGCATTACCGCAGCCAGCAGCACCAACCCTATGGCCGCGTTACTCATCCGGCCGGGGCCACGGATTGAAACAGGGATTTCGGTATATTGTCCATCGGATCCTCCGGTGCTGGGCTGCGTCAGGATTTTCAGCCGCACCCTGCGCCGGATCATTCTGTTTGTAAATCGCTGTTGGCGAATTACCGGTGCCCTGACAGGGGGCTATACCTAATCCTGCAAATCATCCGGCTCGATTGTTTCGATCAGGCGCGTTTCCAGCAACTGCCCGCTACGATACAGGATCGGATAGGCGACCGAGGCAAACAGCGAATTCAACTCCTTCAGATACCGCAGGGTCTCCAGATGTATGTTGCTACTCTCGAAGCTGGCCTCCTCGCCCTGGCGCAACCGTTTCAGGTGCTGCTTGCGGCTCTTGCGCTCCATCTTCGTCATCTCGGATTTTTCCTCGATCAGGGTGCGCGCTGCTTCCATGTCACCCGAAATCAGCACATTGAACGCCAGCTTGATGTTGCACGCCACACGTTCGTGCATGGTCAGCAACTCGTTCCAGCCCTGCTTCGAGAATTTCAGCCGCTTGGCATCCTTGCTTTCGGCCAGTGTCAGCAAACCCTTGGCGATGATATCCCCTGCTGTTTCCAGATTTATGGAGAATTCGGTCAGTTCCCGCGCGCGTTTGGCATCGGCCTTGCCAAGGTCGCCCCGCTGCAATTCCGCCACATACAGCCGGATATCCGAGAATATCCGGTTTACCTCCTTGTCCATATCGCGAATTTTCAACATCCGCTCACGGTCGAATTTCTCGTATAGCTCCATCACCGGATGGAACATCACCTCGACGATCTGCCCCATGCGCAGAACCTCCAGCGTCACGCCCGAAAGCGCCTGCTTCGGCTGGTCCAGAACGTTGCGGTCCAGCGCGCTCAAACTCCGGAAAGAATCCTCCGAAACGGATTTGGGCACCGGCAACAACAGCGCCAGCGGTTTTTCCATCAGCCTGGCAAAAGGCAGGCCGATAACCAGCAGGCCCAGATTGAACGCCAGATGCACCGACACCAGTTCCTGCCCCGCTCCGAAACGGGAAAACACCGAAAACAGTGGCGTAAGGTTGGCCAGAAACAGCACCGCCACCGCAGCCATGCCGCGCAACAACAGGTTGCCCAACGGAATCCGGCGGGCAAACGGCCCCATGCCCCGCGACAGCCAGACCGGCAGAAATGCCCCGCCCAGATTGGCCCCCAACACCAGCGAAACCCCCGCCTCGACCGGCAGGACCCCCTGGATTACCAGCGTTACAAACAGCAGGATCGCCGCGACCGAGGAGTGCATGACAAAAGCCAGTGCTGCGCCAAGCAGAAAGGCCGAGATAAACTCGCTGGCCAGATAAGCGGTAATCGCGGGCAGTGCAGCGCTGTCACGGATCGGCTCGCTCGCCTGCCCGATCATCTGTAACGACAGCAGGATAAAAGCGATGCCCAGCAATATTCGCCCAACCTGCCGCGGTCCGCGCGACTGCAACTTCAGAAACATCCAGCCGCCAATAGCCAGCAGGAACGGGATCAACCAGTGCAACCTGAACGACAAAATCTGGATCACCAGCGCCGAGCCGAAGTCCGCCCCCAGCACAATAGCCAGCCCCATGCCGATACCCAGCATTCCCGCCTCGGCAAACCCTGCTGCCAGCAACGCCGTGGCGGTGGAGCTTTGCAGCACAACCGCCAGAACCATCCCCGCCAACGCCGTCTGGATGCGACCCCGTTTCGGGTTGGTCAGATGGCGTTTGAACGACGGCCCCATGGCGCGTTCAATGCCCGTTTGCACCATGCGCACGGCAAACAGCAGCAACATCGTTGCCCCAGCCAGTTCCAGAAAAAACATCAGAACGCTCATGCGCCGCGCCGTTTCGCGGCAATCAGCGCCAGCGTTTCCGCCAGCAGTTCGGGCGTTGCCGCACTCACCACACGTCCGTCGGAATTCAGACCGAGCGGGTTGCCCTCCCAGTCTGTCATGCAGCCGCCTGCGGCCTCCACCAGTGGCACCACGGGCAGATAGTCATAGGGTTGCAAATCGAAATCCACCACCACATCCACATGCCCCGAGGCCACCAGCGCATGCGGATAACAATCATAGGACATGCGCCGCGTGGCGCCCGTCTGGCACAGCGCCGCGAACAGATGAGGTTCTTGCACCGCGAGTTTCTCGCCCTCGTTGATAAACAGCGTCGCATCGCTCAGGCGCGTTTTACCCGAAGCCGCAATCACCTGCCCGTTCAACGTCGCGCCGCGCCCCTTTTCACCAACATAAATCTCGCCCAGCGCCGGCATGCCAACGATGCCCAGCACCGGCTTCCCATCCTGTACCAGCCCGAGCAACATACCGAACAGCGGCAAACCGGAAATGAAAGAACGGGTGCCGTCAATCGGGTCAACCACCCAGTAGGAGCCCTTTTCCAGCCCCTCGGCTCCGAACTCCTCGCCCAGAATACCGAAACCGGGCCAGTTGGTGGATAACGCGCTGCGGATTTCGGATTCCACCTGCTTGTCCCCCATCGTGACGGGGCTCTCATCGCCCTTCGTTTCCACCGCCAGAAATTGTCGGAAATAGGACATTGCAGTTTTCGAGGCCCCCTCGACAATGCCTGCAACCCGCGCGGTGTCGACTCCGGTCAACGTATCAGACATCCGCGATTTCCTCTTTGCGGCAAGCACCATCCGGCGGGGCCACAACAACCTCGATATTCCAGCCGGCCGCAGCCGCTGCCAGATCACCCGGCACCGGCGCATCGGTAACCAGCATAGCAATCCGCACCGGGTCCTCGATCACAATCGGGCCGTTCAGGCCGATCTTTGTCTGGTCCGCAACGACAATACTCGTGCGTGCATGTCTGATATAGGCGCGGGCAAAGGCCGCTTCGGCCAGATCGGTCAACATGAATCCGTTTTCAGCATTGATCGCCGCAGCCGCCAGAATGGCAAAGTCGGGATTGAACCCCCGCACAAAATCCATCGCCTCGGCGCTATAGGACCCACCGTCACTTTCACGCAACTCCCCGCCGGCAAAAAATATCCGGTTGTGATTATGTGCCGACAGCCGCCCGGCTGCCGTAATCGAATTGGTAACCACAAACAGGTTCCGGCGCACGCGCAAAGCCTCGGCAACAAAAGTGGTGGTCGAGGCATTGTCCAGAAACAGCGATGCCCCGTCCGGAATCGTATCCGCCACGCATTTTGCCATGCGCAGTTTCGCTTCTCTGTTTTCCCCAAGGCGCTGGTTGAAGGCGGGCTCCTCGTTTACATTGGAAAGAAATACGCCTCCATGCACTTTGACGGCCAGACCGTCGCGGACCAGCCGCTTGATATTACGCCGGACGGTCTCCTCGGATACGCCCAGAAGCACGGCCAGTTCGGCGGTGCGGCAGGAACCACCCTGCTCCCGCAAGGCTTTCAGGATACGGTGTTCCTGCATAGAAGCGTGGCGCGTGGATGGATCGGTCATGGAATGCACTCCTCGTTACGCCATTATAAATACACTTTTTCCAACATTTTGTCGATGGCAATTGTGTGTAGTTGTGGGTTTGTTTGGTTAATATTGGGTTAATTGCGGCATTTCCAACAACCGTAATGTTAACAAACCGCAAATCCGCGGAGTTGTGCCGACGCGCCTTCCACATCCTTGTGCGTATTCATCACTTGGACAATACTCGCGACAAACGAGAGGTGGGTGTTATCGTGCGGTTTCCGATAAACTTCATTTCGGCGGGTTTTCTGCTGGTATCAGCCGGTGCGGTGCAGACAACCCCTGCTGCGCCGGATGTCTATTCGGGAGCACCGGAATGTGTGCATACCGGCAGCGGCACCGATTTCGCGGTCGGACCGAACCAGCCCTATCAGAATATAACCGATGTTCCCTGGGAAAAACTGCGTGGCGGCGATACCGTCCGGATATTCTACCGCAAAACCCCGTATCATGAAAAAATCGTGATCAGTACGAACGGCACCGCCGGGGAACCCATCAGGATATGCGGTGTTCCCAGCCCTGACGGGCAGCGACCGATATTGGACGGGCAACAAGGCATGAACAGGCCCGCCGACGCGCAGGCATATAGCGACTACGAACCAATGCAGGGACTGGCGGTTATCCTGATCTGGAATCGGGATTACGACCTGAAAGTACACAATGTCACGATCGAGGGGATTCACATACGCAACGCCCGTAGCGGGTTTTCCTATGTCCGCACGGATGGCCGCAAGCAGGAATATGAAACCGGTGCCGCCTGTATCCGGGTGCAGGCAGGCGACAATATCGTCATACGCGACAATGAACTGGAAACCTGCGGAAGCGGGATATTCACCATGTCCCAGGAGTATAACGAGGCGAGCCTGACCCGTAATATACTGA
>JALSHL010000117.1 GCA_026982255.1 Paracoccaceae bacterium
TGACGGCGGTGTTGCAACTGGTGATCGGGCCGTTGTCGGACCGGTTCGGGCGGCGGCGGGTTTTGCTGGCGTCTCTGGGGATTTTCCTGTTTGCGACGGCGGGGACGTTGCTGGCACCGAACATCGCGGTTTTCATGGTGTTCCGCATGATGCAGGCGACCGTGGCGGCGGGAATGGTGCTGTCGCGGGCGATTGTGCGCGATATGGTGCCGCCGAACGAGGCGGCGAGCAAGATCGGCTATATCACCATGGGGATGTCGCTGGTGCCGATGCTGGGGCCGATACTGGGCGGTTTTCTTGAGGAAACCTATGGCTGGCATGCCTCTTTCGGATTGGTGCTGTTGTTCGGGGTGGTGGTCTGGGGGCTGATCTGGGCCGATCTGGGCGAGACGAATGCCTTGAAATCGCTCAATTTCGGGGTGCAGTTTCGTGCCTATCCCGAACTGGTGCGCTCGCGCCGGTTCTGGGGATATGCGCTGTCGGCGGGGTTTGCCTCGGGCGCGTTTTTTGCCTTTCTGGGCGGGGCGCCGTTCGTGGCGACGGTGGTGCTGGGGCTGAATCCGGCCAGTCTGGGGATGTATTTCGCGTTTATTTCGGCGGGTTATATGCTCGGGAATTTCCTGTCGGGACGGTTTTCGGCACGGGTCGGGTTGAACAATATGATGCTGGCGGGGAGCGCGGTGTCCACCTTCGGTATGCTGGTGACGCTGGTGCTGTTTCTGGCGGGGCTGCAACATCCGATATCCTTCTTCGGCACGATGGCGCTGGTCGGGGTGGGGAACGGGATGACCCTGCCCAATGCCAATGCGGGGATTGTTTCGGTGCGTCCGCATCTGGCGGGGAGCGCCTCGGGGCTGGGTGGCGCGGTGATGATCGGTGGCGGTTCGGCCCTGTCGGCAATCGCGGGAACGCTGCTGACGCCCGAGAGCGGGGCCTATCCGTTGATCTATATGATGCTGGGATCCTCGGCGCTGGCAGTGGTGACGGCGCTTTATGTCATACATGTCGCGCGCAAGGCGGGGGAGCTGGGAGCCGAAGGGTTTGCGGAATAACCTTCGCAGGTGCAGCATTTCCGGTTGACACGGGTGCGTAATATTGTGATGAGTATGCGCAGGTATACGCAACATCATTACGCCGAGGATTTTCCCATGAGTTTCAAGGTCCAGCCCGCTTCGCCTTCCCGCCCCAACCGTTGCCAGCTGTTCGGCCCGGGTTCGCGCCCCGCGATTTTCGAGAAGATGGCGGCGAGCGCGGCCGATGTGATCAACCTCGATCTGGAGGATTCGGTGTCGCCGGCGGACAAGGCCGAGGCGCGGGTGAATATTATCAAGGCGGTGAACGAAATCGACTGGGGGAACAAGACCCTGTCGGTGCGGATCAACGGGCTGGATACGGAATTCTGGTATCAGGACGTGGTGCAATTGCTGGAACAGGCGGGCGAGCGGCTGGACCAGATCATGATTCCCAAGGTTGGCAATGCGGGCGATATCTATGCCGTCGATGCGCTGGTGAGCGCGGTGGAGATGGCCAAAGGGCGTAGCAAGAAGATCGACTTCGAGGTGATTATCGAAACGGCGGCCGGTCTGGCACATGTGGAGGAAATCGCGGCGGCCAGCCCGCGTATGGTGGCGATGAGTCTGGGCGCGGCGGATTACGCGGCCTCGATGGGGATGCAGACCACGGGAATCGGCGGCACGCAGGAGAATTACTATATGCTGACGCCGGACGGGCAGAAACATTGGGGTGATCCGTGGCACGCGCCGATTGTCGCGATCGTTGCCGCCTGTCGCACGCATGGCCTGTTGCCGGTGGACGGGCCGTTCGGGGATTTTTCCGACGACGCAGGCTTTACCGCGCAGGCGCGGCGCTCCGCGACGCTGGGTATGGTTGGCAAATGGGCTATCCACCCGAAACAGGTGGCACTGGCCAACGAGGTGTTCACGCCGTCCGAGACGCAGATCACCGAGGCGCGCGAGATCCTTGCGGCCATGAAACAGGCCGAGGCCGAGGGGCAGGGCGCGGCGGTCTACAAGGGGCGTCTGGTGGACCTTGCCTCCATCCGGCAGGCGCAGGTGATCGTGAAACAGGCGGAACTGATCGAAGGCTGATCCCGCCCGCTTTACCGTTGCAATCTGTTGGCCCTGACGCCATATATGGCGTCAGAGTCACAATGGGGCGCGACGATGCACAACTATCTCGAATTTGAAAAACCGCTGGCCGAAATCGAAGGCAAGGCCGAGGAATTGCGTGCGCTCGCCCGTGCCAGCGAAGAGATGGATGTCAGCGACGAGGCGGCGGCGCTCGACGCGAAGTCGGCGGAGATGCTGGAAAAGCTGTATGAAAACCTGACGCCCTGGCAGAAATGTCAGGTAGCACGTCATCCCAACCGCCCGCACTGCAAGGATTATATCGAGGAGCTGTTCACCGACTACACGCCGCTGGCGGGGGACCGGAACTTTGCCGACGACCATGCGGTCATGGGCGGTCTGGCGCGGTTCAACGACCAGCCGGTGATGGTGATCGGGCATGAAAAGGGTAACGATACGCAGTCGCGGATCGAACGGAATTTCGGCATGGCGCGACCAGAGGGCTATCGCAAGGCGATCCGGCTGATGGACCTCGCGGACCGTTTCGGTCTGCCTATCATCACGCTGGTGGATACGCCGGGCGCCTACCCCGGAAAAGGCGCCGAGGAACGCGGGCAGTCCGAGGCGATTGCGCGCTCGACCGAGAAATGTCTGAATGTGAAGGTGCCGCTGATCTCGGTGATTATCGGCGAGGGCGGCTCCGGCGGGGCGGTGGCCTTTGCCACCGGTGACCGGCTGGCGATGCTGGAACATTCGATCTATTCGGTGATTTCGCCGGAGGGCTGTGCCTCGATCCTGTGGAAGGATGCCGAGAAGATGCGAGAGGCAGCGGAGGCCTTGCGGCTGACCGCGCAGGACCTGTTGCAGCTTGGCGTCGCTGACCGGATTATTCCGGAACCGAAGGGCGGCGCACAGCGTCATCGTGGCGAGACGGTCGAAGCCGTGGGGGCGGCAATTGCCGAAATGCTGGCGGAGTTCGACGGGGTCGAGCCGGACGACATCCGCGCGGCGCGACGCAAGAAGTACCTTGAAATGGGTAATAAAACGCTGGCCTAACGGGTCGGCACCGGCGTTTCACCGCGATAGTCGTAGAAACCGCGCTTGGTTTTGCGGCCCAGCCATCCGGCCTCCACATATTTCACCAGAAGCGGGCAGGGGCGGTATTTTGTATCCGCCAGCCCGTCATGCAGCACGTTCATGATTGCAAGGCAGGTGTCCAGCCCGATGAAGTCGGCCAGTTCCAGCGGACCCATCGGATGGTTGGCACCGAGCTTCAGCGATGTGTCGATGCTTTCGACCGTGCCGACGCCCTCGTAGAGGGTATAGACGGCCTCGTTTATCATCGGCATCAGGATGCGATTGACGATGAAGGCGGGGAAATCCTCGGCGCTGGCGGAGGTTTTGCCCAGATCGGCGACGACCTGTTTCAGGGTCTGGTAGGTTTCGTCATCGGTGGCAATGCCGCGGATCAGTTCGACCAGCTGCATTACCGGCACCGGATTCATGAAGTGGAAGCCCATGAATTTTTCCGGCCGGTCGGTGGCGGCGGCCAGGCGGGTGATGGAAATCGACGAGGTGTTCGAGGTCAGGATGGTGTTCTCGCCGAGATGCGGGGCGAGGGATTCGAATATCTTGTGTTTTATCGATTCATTTTCTGTGGCCGCCTCGATCACCAGATCGGTTTGGCCGATTTCGACAAGGTCGGTGGTGGTGCGGATGCGGGCCATGGCCGCGTCCTGCTCGGCTTGCGACAGCTTGCCCTTGGCAACCTGACGGCCGATATTGCCGGTGATCGTGTCGAGGGCCTTGTTCATGGCCTCTTCGGAAACGTCATTGATAACAACGTCGTAGCCAGCAAGTGCGAAAACATGCGCAATGCCGTTGCCCATCTGGCCCGCGCCGATGATGCCAACCGATCTGATATCCATGAGGTGTTCTCCCGACCTGTCGTGTTGCGCTCAACATAGGCCCTGGAGAGGGGGCGGCGCAACCGGTTTATCGTGTGCTGTTAACCTGCGCTTAACGGGAATCGGCCAGCCTGTTTGTGACCGGAGGGGCCGGTGGACAACGCAGGAGGGTGATATGGGCTATGGCATTGCCATCGACCAGATCGGGGAGGTGGATTTGTACCGTTTCGGGCGCAGCAAGCAGATTTTCAGGGGGCCGCGACCGAATTTGAAGCGGGCCTATGTGGCATTTATCGGCGGGTCGGAGCCGTTCGGGAAATTTGTCTCGACGCCTTTTCCGAAAATTGTGCAGAAGTATATCCATATTCCCTGTGTGAACTGGGGCACGCCGAGTGCCGGACCGGGTTTTTTTCTGAAAGATCCGGTGCTGCTGGAGGCTTGCTCGAATGCCGAGGCCTGCGTGGTGCAGGCAATGGATCCGGTGGCGCTGTCGAACCGGATGTATTCGGTATTTCCGCGCCGGAACACGCGCTTGCGCGGGGTTTCGGAGAGTTTGCGGGCGTTGTTTCCGGATGTGGAGTTTGACGACTACAAATATGTGCCGGCACTGATGCGGAAACTGCAGGCGACGGATGAAGCGGCCTACCGGATGGTTGTGGCGGAGCAGAAGTCGGCCTGGGTGGCGCGCATGCTGGAGTTGCTGGAGGATATCGAAACGAAAAAGGTGCTTTTGTGGCTTGATATGACGGGGAGCGGTCGGAAAGGCGGGTTGGTGAGCGAAGAAATGGTCGATGTATTGCACGGGCGGGTTGATCGCGTGGTGCGGGTGCCGATTGCTGTGAAGCGTGGCAAGGTGACGGGGTTTTCCGGCGCGCGCGATTCCGCATGGATGACGCGCGGGGTGCATGCACAGGTGGCGGCGGCGGTATCGGAAGCGTTGCGGGAATTGCTGCTGGATGCGCAGGCGCAGGCGCTGTCGGGCGGAAAATAGAAAGGCCCGCCACAGGGGCGGGCCGTTCGGGAGATTTTCGGGTTAGCCGAGGGCTTTTTCAAGCTCCGGCACGGCGTCGAACAGGTCGGCGACCAGACCGTAGTCGGCAACCTGGAAGATCGGGGCTTCCTCGTCCTTGTTGATGGCAACGATGACTTTCGAGTCTTTCATGCCTGCAAGGTGCTGGATCGCGCCCGAGATACCGATGGCGATATAGAGGTCGGGTGCCACGACCTTGCCGGTCTGCCCGACCTGCCAGTCGTTCGGGGCAAAGCCGGAATCGACGGCGGCGCGGGAGGCTCCGACGGCGGCGCCGAGCTTGTCGGCCAGCTTCTCGATGATCGCGAAGTTTTCCTCGGAGCCGACACCGCGACCACCGGAAACGACGGTTTTGGCGGAAGTGAGTTCGGGGCGGTCGGATTCCTGCACCTTGTCCTCGACCCATTCCGACAGGCCGGGGTTTTCGGCGGCGGAGATAGTCTCGACACTGGCCGAACCGCTGGAGGGGGCGGCATCGAAACCGGCAGTGCGGATGGTGATGACCTTTTTCGCATCCGATGTCTGCACCGTCTGGATAGCGTTGCCGGCATAGATCGGGCGCTCGAAAGTGTTGGCATCGACTACGCCGGTAATATCGGAGATCACCATGACATCCAGCAGGGCCGCGACGCGCGGCAGGATGTTTTTGCCCGACGCGGTTGCCGGCGCAACGATATGCTCATAGTCGCCGGCGAGCGAAACAATCAATGCGGCGACCGGTTCTGCCAGACCGTTTCCGTAAGATGGATCATCGGCGCAGAGGACTTTGGTCACACCTTCGATTTTTGCCGCTTCGGCAGCGGCGTCGGCGCAACCGGCGGAGGCACACAGAACGGTGACATCGCCGAGTGCCTTGGCGGCGGTGACCGCTTTGGCGGTCTGGTCGATCGAGAGTTCGGCACCGGTGATTTCGGCAAGGAGAAGAACAGCCATCAGAGGACCCCCGCTTCGTCTTTGAGTTTTGCAACAAGTTCGGCCACGTCGGCAACCATGACGCCGGCGGAACGGGTGGCCGGCTCTTCGGTTTTCAGGACGCTCAGGCGCGGTGTGGTGTCAACGCCGTAATCGGCAGGCGTTTTTTCCTCGAGCGGTTTGCGCTTGGCCTTCATGATGTTGGGCAGGCTGGCGTAGCGCGGCTCGTTCAGGCGCAAATCGACGGTGACGATGGCCGGCATTTTGACCTTGATGGTCTGCAGGCCGCCGTCAACCTCGCGCGTGACCACGGCGCTGTCGCCGTCGATGTCGATTTCGGAGGCAAAAGTGGCCTGCGACCAGCCAAGCAAGGCCGAGAGCATCTGGCCCGTGGCGTTCATATCATTGTCGATCGCCTGTTTTCCGGCGAGGACAAGATCGGGTTTTTCCTCGTCAATCACGGCTTTCAGCAGTTTGGCAACGGCGAGGGGTTCGATGTCTGTGTGCACGTCCTCGGTCGCGGTGATCAGGATGGCGCGGTCGGCGCCCATGGCCAGCGCTGTGCGCAGGGTTTCCTGGCTCTGCTTGACGCCGATGGAGACGGCGACGATTTCCTCGGCTTTTCCGGCCTCTTTCAGGCGGATGGCTTCCTCGACGGCGATTTCGTCGAAGGGGTTCATCGACATTTTGACGTTTGCCAGATCGACACCGCTTCCGTCTGCTTTGACGCGGACTTTCACGTTATAGTCGATCACACGTTTCACGGGCACTAGCACCTTCATAATTCGCGTATCTCCAGTTGTTGCCCCGAAAAGGGGATCGTTGGTCCGGTTTTTATCGGGTTTTCCGCAGAAATGTAGCGAAAAAACGACTTTGTTCGTCAGAATCGACCGGTTTAAGGCTGGCAGAGTGAAGCAGGGGAAATGCTGCACTGCAAGAAGAACTTGGCGTCACCTGGAAAAATCACCGGAAAATAAACCGAATTTTAACAAAATGCGGCTAAAAGAGGTTGCGAGAACCGGAATCGCCGAGGTGCGGGCCGGTCCCGAAAATCCCGAGAGAAGTGAATTTGGCAGGCCTGCGGTGCAGGCGGTCTGGCTGTGTTGAAAGGAAAACCTATGGCTGTTGATACGTATCGGAACATGATGGGCGGGCTGGAATCTCCGGCGCGCGAGGCGGTGGCAGTGGTGCCGAGCGATGTGGATGATCTGGCGGTGACGACGCGCTCGATTTATGTGGGCACGTCCGGCGATGTGGCGGTGCATATGGCGGGGGACACGGTGCCGGTAGTGTTCAGATCGGTGCCGGTGGGCGTGTTGCCGGTGCGGGCGGACAGGGTGTTGCTGACCGGCACGACGGCGGGTGATCTGGTGGCGCTCTGGTGATGCAGGTATCGCTGAAAATGGGGCTGGGGCGGGCGTTGCTGCCCGACCGCGGCTTTGACGTGTTTTCCGTTTTGGGCGCGCGGGACGGGTTTGCCATTGATTTTTCCGGCGGGCGGATGGTGGTGAATGACGGTGCGACTCCGGCCAATGCATTTGACGGGGATCCGCAGGCAAAGCTGACGGTTTACGGGGCCGACCCGTGGCTGGTGGATCCGGTCAAGGGGCTGGATTTGTCGGCAGCGCGGGATTTTGGCGTGGCGATGGCGACGGCGGCGTTTCCCTATGACCCTTCGGCGATCCATGTCTATGCGCGCTATACGTTGAATGCGGCGGATTCGACGGAGCAGCGGTATCTGTTCATGGTGGATAATGCCGGACCGGACCGGTTTGCCATGTATACGACCAGCGGGGCGGGGTTCCGTTTTGTGACCGGCGACGGAGTGGTGGCGGATACGGAGACCTCGACGCTGGCACTGGCGGGCAATGTGGAATACCGGACGTTTTTCGGGGCGGATGCGAACGGGCGGTCGTGGGTCGATGACGGGGGCGTGCAGACCGACGACCAGTTGATGCAGATTGCGGCGGCGGTGCCGATGCATGTCGGGCTGGGCGGTTATCCGGATCAGGTATTGCGCGGGCTGGACGGCTATCTGGCGGAGATCGCCGTGGTGTGCGGGGATGTGGCGCTGGAGAAGCGGCTGACGCAGGCGCCGTTCGCGCGGCTGTATGCGGCAGAGGGGGACAGCCATACGTTCAATGTGTCCTTCGGTCTGGCGGCGGCGGATTTTTATCCGGCGCGGGTCGCGGCGGGTGTTGCCGCGCCGCTGGCGGTGCGTAACGACGGTGGCTCGGGTGAAAGCTCGGCCCAGATGCTGGCGCAGGTTTCGGGGTTTCTGGCGAAAGGGGTGCCGGATGTGGCAACGACCTATGCCGGGTCGAACGATGTGGATACGGTTGTCTCGGTGGCGGATACGGCGTCGAGTTTCGCTGTTGGCGATGTCGGCAAGATGGCGGTCGGCGGTTATATCCGGGTCGGTGGCGAGACACGGAAGGTGATCGGGATCGCGGCGGATGTGCTGACGCTGGATGCGCCGTTGTCGGTGGTGCCGGCAGTCGGGGATGTGGTTTCGATCGATACGCGCGAGAATATCCTGCGCTGGGTGCAGGCACTGCAGGCGGCGGGGGCCGGCGAGGTGGCGGTGATCGGCTCGCATTACCTGAATTTTGCCAGCGCCGGTGATACGCCGGATGCGGAGCAGAGTTTGCGGGGCGCCGTGCGGGTTGAACAGCGTGCGGCGGCCATGGCAGCGGGTGTGCCCTATGTCGATACCTATGCCTATATGCGCGGGTTGATCGTGGCGGGGCAGGTGGCGCAGGGGGACTGGGCCGCGTGGCATCAGGGGGCAAGCGATACGCATCTGAATGCGGCGGGCGAGCAGGTGCTGGCGGATGCGGTGCGTGCGGCGCTGTTTGTATAGGTCTACGCCCTAGCGGTTGGCGCCGGGCACCCAGAGGACATCATCGGTGCCATTGTTGTTGGCGACTCGGGCGGCGACGAAGAACCAGTCGGAGAGGCGGTTGAGATATTTGACGGCGGCGGTGTTTACATCGCCGCCGTCAAGCATTTCCACGGCCAGACGTTCGGCGCGGCGTGAAACGGTGCGGCAGAGGTGGAGGTGCGCGGCAAGCGGCGAGCCGCCCGGCAGGATGAAGCTGCGCAAGGGGGAAAGGTCGGCGTTCATGGCGTCGATTTCGGATTCCAGACGCTCGATTTGCGACGGGACCATGCGCAGCGGGGGGTATTCGGCCGTTGCATCGCTGGCCATGTCGGGGCGGCAGAGGTCGGCGCCGAGGTCGAACAGGTCGTTCTGGATGCGGGCAAGGGCGGCGTCGATGTCGCCATCGGCGTGCAGACGGGCAAGACCGACGGTGGCGTTGGTTTCGTCCACCGTGCCATAGGCGTTGACGCGGGCGTCGGTTTTGGAAACACGGGTGCCGTTGCCGAGCGCCGTGTCGCCGGCGTCCCCTGTGCGGGTGTAGATTTTGTTCAGGACGACCATGTCAGCCTCCGCGACGGATCCAGACGAACAACAGGATGGCCAGAACGGCGATGAACTGCAACAGGATGCGCAGGCGCATGAGTTTGTTGCCGTATTTCCGGTTGAATTTACCGCCTTTGGCAAAACCGAGCACGCCGGTCATCAGCACCAGAAAGGTTGCGAGGACGGCGACAGCCACCAGCAGGAAGAGAGGATCCGAGGTCATGTGTTACTCCTTTGCCTTCTGTTTACGCCGCTGCAGCGGCGCTGCCAAGGGTGCTACTGTCGCGCCAGAAAGGCGTCGAGCAGGCGGGTGGGCAGGATGCGGCGCAGGAAGTTGGAGATATAGGTCGCGGTAGTGACCATGTAGCGGGGCTTGGGATTGCGGGATTCCAGAGCGTGGATCAGTTTTTTGGTGACGGCGGAGCTGGGGAGCTCGAACATATCCGGTTTGCCGGAGGTGTCATAAAGGCGCTTGCGCACGGTGGTTTCGTAGAATTCGCGGCGGTGGGCGTTTTCCACGTCGATCCATTTTTCGAACTGGATTGCGGCGTTTTTGCGGAAATCTGTCGGAATCGGGCCGGGTTCGATCAGGATGAAATGGATGCCGGTGCCGCGATGCTCCATGCGCTGGGCGTCGGCCAGGGCCTCGAGCGCGAATTTGCTGGCGCAGTAGGAGCCGCGGAAAGGGGTGGCGATGAAGCCGAGGACGGAGGAATTGTGGATGATCCGTCCGTGTCCCTGTGCGCGCATCACCGGCAGCAGGCGGTTGGCGAGGGCGATCTGGCCGAATACGTTGGTTTCGAAAATGTCGCGCAGGGCGTCGCGGGACAGGTCCTCGACGGCGCCGGGGATGGCATAGGCGCCGTTGTTGAACAGAGCGTCCAGCGTGCCGCCGGTGCGGGTCAGGATTTCGGTGACGGTGGCTTCCATGCCCTCCTCGTCCTGATAGTCGAGGCGCAGGCTTTCCAGACCCTCGTTGCGCAGGCGCTCGCAATCCTCCTCCTTGCGGCAGGTGGCAAAGACGCGCCAGCCGCGTTTGTGCAGGGTGTGGGCGGCGTCATAGCCGATGCCGCTGGAACAGCCGGTAATGAGGATGGATTTCTGGGTCATGCGCATTTTCCTGTTTGACTGGTCCATCCGTATACAGAATTTGCGCGCGACGGGGAAGGGGCCGCGGGTCACATTACAGAAAAAGCGCCGGCGAAGGTGGTCTTCGCCGGCGCAGGGATCCCATGTGGAAAGGGATGGGAGGGATCAGTTCAGGATTTCTTCCTCGGCCACGAAACGGTAGGAGGCGTGGCAGGTGGTGCAAAGGACCATGGCGTCGCCGAGGGTGGCGAGGATTTCGTTGCCGGTGGCGCCGTTGTTTGCCATCTCGGCCAATGTATCCATGGCGCGGTGGGCGTCGTAACCCATGGTTTTGACCTCGATCGGCAGTTTGGCGGCGAGCTGCACGGATTCATTCTGGACGGCAATCATGCCGTAGGGGGTAACCAGATCGGGGATCGCTGCAATGTCGTCGGAGGTTGCGGCAACGATGACGGCCTGGACGGTTTCCAGCAGGCCGCGCATTTCCGCCAGAACGCCGGCTTTTTCGGCCGAGGTCAGAACCACGGCGGTGCGTTCCTCGGTGCTGGTGGCGACGTTACCGTCATAGACGAATTTGTAGCCCATGACGCCGATGAAGCCGATCAGGACGATATTCAGAAGGTAGGAAAATTTGGCCATTTTAAGTCTCCGGGAAATGTTTATATAAGTTAATACTAACTAACTTAAGTAAGATCAAGGCCGCAATGTGCGTTTTCGCGCTGGACCGGAAGTTTGCGGCGATATACACAACATCTATGGTAAAAAAGAGTGACACCCCCGAGATACCTGATGGCGGCGTAATTACGGAGGAACCGTTGCGCCGCGCGCTGGGTGACCGGTATCTGACCTATGCGCTGTCGACGATCATGAACCGTGCCTTGCCGGATGCGCGCGACGGTCTGAAGCCGGTGCATCGGCGGATACTCTATGCCATGCGGGAGCTGAAGCTGGACCCGAAGGGGCGGTATCGCAAGTCGTCCAAGATTACCGGCGACGTGATGGGTAATTATCACCCGCACGGCGATGCGGCGATCTACGATGCGCTGGCGCGGCTGGCGCAGGATTTCAACGTGCGCTATCCGCTGGTGGACGGGCAGGGGAACTTCGGCAATATCGACGGGGACAATCCGGCTGCCGCGCGCTATACCGAGGCGCGGATGACCGAGATGGCCGAGGCTCTGATGGTCGGGCTGTCCGAGGATTCCGTGGATTTTCGCGACAATTACGACGGTTCGCTGACCGAGCCGGTGGTGTTGCCTGCCGAGTTCCCGAACCTGCTGGCCAACGGGTCGAGCGGCATTGCCGTGGGCATGGCGACGAATATTCCGCCGCATAATGTCGGCGAGTTGTGCGATGCGGCGATCCATCTGGTCAAGGCGCCGAATGCGCGGGACGAGACCTTGCTGGATTACATTCCGGGGCCGGATTTTCCGACCGGCGGCGTGCTGGTGGAGCCGCGCGAGAATATCCTCAAGGCCTACAAGACCGGTCGCGGCTCGTTCCGGTTGCGCGCGAAGTGGGAGGTCGAGGATCTGGGGCGCGGGCAGTGGCAGATCGTGGTCACGGAGATCCCCTATCAGGTGCAGAAGTCGAAGCTGATCGAGAAGATTGCCGAGCTGATCAACGCCAAGAAAATCCCGATCCTGACCGATGTGCGCGATGAATCGGCCGAGGATATCCGCCTGATACTGGAGCCGCGGGCCAAGACCGTCGATCCGGTGGTGCTGATGGAGACCCTGTTCCGGCAGAGCGATCTGGAGACGCGGTTTTCGATGAACATGAACGTGCTGATCGACGGGCTGGTGCCGGTTGTGTCCACGTTGAAAGAGGTGCTGCGGGCCTTCATTGACCACCGGCGCGAGGTGTTGTTGCGGCGCTCGCGTTTCCGGCTGGGCAAGATCGACGCGCGGCTGGAGGTGCTGGAGGGGTATATCATTGCCTTCCTCAACCTCGATCGGGTGATCGAGATTATCCGTTACGAGGATGATCCCAAGGCGATGTTGATGGCGGAATTCGAACTGTCGGATGTGCAGGCCGAGGCGATCCTGAACATGCGGTTGCGCAGCCTGCGCAAGCTTGAGGAAATGGAACTGCGCAACGAACGGGATGCGCTGCTGGTCGAGCGGGCGGAGATCGAGGACCTGCTGGACAGTGACGATCTGCAATGGGCGAAGATTGTCGAGCAGCTGCGCGAGACACGCAAGAAATTCGGCAAGGGGGCGCCGGGGGGCGAGCGGCGCACCGAGCTGGCCGATGCGCCGGACGTCGAGGAGGTGCCGCTGGAAGCGATGATCGAGCGGGAGCCGATTACGGTGGTCTGTTCGAAAATGGGCTGGGTGCGGGCGATGAAGGGGCATATCGCGCTCGATTCCGAATTGAAATTCAAGGATGGCGACGAGGGGCGGTTTGTGTTCCACGCCGAGACGACGGACAAGCTGCTGGCGTTTGGCAGCAACGGGCGGTTCTATACCATTGCCTGTTCCAGCCTGCCGGGCGGGCGGGGGATGGGCGAGCCTATCCGCCTGATCGTTGATCTGCCGAACGAGGCGGAACTGGTCGATCTGTTTATCCACAAGGCGGGGCGCAAGCTGCTGCTGGCGTCCAGTGCCGGCGACGGGTTTATCGTGAACGAGGACGAGGTGATCGCCCAGACGCGCACCGGCAAGCAGGTGCTGAACGTCAAGAACGGCGCGCGGGCGCTGGTGTGCCGACCGGTCGAGGGCGATCATGTTGCCTGTGTCGGGTTGAACCGCAAGGTGTTGATCTTCCCCGTGTCGGAGTTGCCGGAACTGGGGCGCGGCAAGGGTGTGCGGATGCAGAAATATGCCGACAAGGATGGCGAGTTGTCCGACGCCCGCACCTTCAACCTGTCCGAGGGGCTGAGCTGGAAGGATCCGGCCGGGCGCACGCGCACGGAAACGGAACTGGCGGAGTGGATCGGCAAACGCGCTGCGGCGGGCCGGATGGCACCGCGCGGATTTCCGCGGGACAACCGGTTTAACTGACCGTGTGCCGCGCGCATGCGTTGCAATGGCGGCGGGTGCGACTTACGGTGGCGCTGTCCATAGGTGAGGTTGCTTGATGAATTCTGTTTTGCGGTTGGTTCTTTTCGTGCTGGCGATTGTCTGGATGCCCTTCGCGGCGACGGCGCAGGCGGTGCTGAATGTCGGATATTTCCGCGAGTGGCCTTTGCCGGTGCTGGCCGGAAAAGCGGGTGGTTTTGGTGAGGATGCCGGTTTCACCGTGAAATGGCGGGCGTATGACAACAGCCGGGCGATGCTCTCGGGGCTGGCGGCAGGTGACATCGATATTGCGCTGTCGCTCGGGGTGGTGCCGGTGCTGGTGGCGCGGCTGGCGGGGCAGGATGTAGAGATTGTCGATATTGCTGTGGATTATTCGGGCAGCCTTGGCTGTGTCGCGGATGCGGCGTTGGGGCTGACGAAAGAAAATGCGGCGGTGTTGGAGGGCGCGCGGGTGGCGCTGCCGGTCGGCACGCTGGTGCATGCGGGGTTGTTGCGGCAGCTTTCGGCGCTCGGGGTGGATGCTACGGGGCTGGAACTGACGGATATGTCGCCGCGACAGGCGGCAACGGCGCTGGCGCAGGGCAAGGTTGATGTGGCCTGTGCCTGGGGCAGCCTTTATGCGGGGATGAAATCGGCGGGTGCGGCGCTGAACGATCTGGCCGATGCGGGTGGCTATGCCTTTGACGCGGTGGTGGTGCGCAAGGGTTATGGGAATGAAAACGCGGATGTGCTGGCGCTGTTTCTGAAAGCGCAGAGCGGGATGAATATACGGTATCAGGCTGATCCGGCAGGGGTTCTGCCGGTGCTGGCTGTCGAGTCGGGGCTGACGGAAGCGGCGGCGCGCAAGACGCTGGATGGGTTTGCCTTTCCGCCGATGGAGGCGCGGCTGGGGGCGGAGTGGCTCGGTGGAGGCGTTTCGCGCCGGTTGAAGGAACTGGCGGTATTCCTTGTGGCACAATCGACGCTGGAAAAAATGCCTGACGGGCTGGATGCGCTGGTGAATCCGGCCTATCTGCAGGCCGCGCGGGCGCTGGTTGCCGCGGAAATCGAGGCGGCACGGGCGGCAGAGCAGGCGGCAGCAGAAGCCGAAGCGGCAGCGGCGGCGGCAGCGGTTACACCGGAGGCTCCGGCAGTGGCCGAATAGGGGAATTGCAAGTTTTTTTGTGCTGGGCGTATTTGCGCACTTGGCATTTTGCGCGAATACCATCATAAATTAGCATATATAAATATACGCCCTTTCTAAAGGGGCGTTTCGTTTGAACGGGAGGGCGGTCAGACCATGACCATTCATCAACAGCCTGCGCTGGACACCTCGCCCGAGGTCAGCGACGAAATCCGCCGCACCACATGTTACATGTGTGCATGCCGTTGCGGAATCAACGTCCATATGAAGGATGGCAAGGTCAAGTATATCGAGGGCAACAAGGATCATCCGGTGAACCAGGGCGTTCTGTGCGCCAAGGGCTCCGCCGGTATCATGCAGCATTACGCACCGTCACGCCTGCGCGCCCCGATGAAACGGGTTGGCGAGCGTGGCGAAGGCAAGTTCGAGGAGATTTCCTGGGACGAGGCGCTGGAGATCGCGACTGGATGGTTGAAGCCCATCCGCGAGGAAGCACCTGAAAAGCTTGCGTTTTTCACGGGCCGTGACCAGTCTCAGAGCTTTACCGGCTGGTGGGCACAGGCCTACGGCACGCCGAATTATGCCGCGCATGGCGGCTTCTGTTCCGTAAACATGGCGGCTGGCGGTATCTATACGATGGGCGGCGCCTTCTGGGAATTCGGCGCGCCGGACTGGGGCAATACCAAGCTGTTCATGATCTTCGGTGTGGCCGAGGATCACGATTCCAACCCGATCAAGATCGGTCTGGGCAAGCTGAAAAAACGCGGGGCGAAGGTCATCGGTGTGAACCCGATCCGTTCCGGCTATAACGCCATTGCCGACGAGTGGGTGGGCATTACGCCGGGCACCGACGGGCTGTTTATTCTGGCGATGATTCACGAGTTGCTGAAATCCGGCAACGTCGATATCGACTATCTGATTCGCTATACCAACATGCCGTTTCTGGTTAATCAGGACGAAAGCAGCGACGAATTCGGTCTGTTCCTGCGCGATGCGGACGGCAAGGAGCTGGTCTGGGATCGCGTGAAAAACGCCCCCGTCGCGTGGGATGCCAAAGGTGTCAAGCCGGCGATGAAGGGTGAATACGAGGTTAACGGTGTGAAATCGACGCCGGCCTTCATGCTGCTGGCCAACAGGTATCTGGGCGAGGAATATACGCCCGATGCGGTGGCCGAGCGTTGCGGTATTCCGGCCGACCGTATCCGCAAGATCGCGGCGGAACTGGCACGGGTGGCTTTCGAGGAGGAGATCGTTCTCGATCGTCCATGGACCGATTTCCGTGGCGAGAAACACGACAAGATGATCGGGCGTCCGGTCTCGTTCCACTCCATGCGCGGAATTTCGGCGCATTCGAACGGGTTCCAGACGGCGCGCGCGTTGCACATCCTGCAAATCCTGCTGGGATCGGTCGAGGTTCCGGGCGGCTTCCGTTTCAAACCGCCCTATCCGAAGCCGGTTTCGGCGCATCCGAAGCCGCATTTCAAGGTGACGCCGGGCAAGCCGCTGGACGGCCCGCATCTGGGCTATCCGCAGGGGCCGGAGGATCTGGGCCTTGATGAAAACGGCAAGGCGATCCGTATCGACAAGGCGTTTACATGGGAAAACCCGATGTCGCCGCACGGTCTGATGCATATGGTGATTTCCAATGCCCATGCCGGTGATCCCTATAAAATCGACACGTTGTTCATGTTCATGGCGAATATGAGCTGGAACTCGACCATGAATACCTCGCAGGTGATGGACATGCTGCGGGACAAGGACGAGAACGGCGAATATGTCATTCCGCATATCATCTATTCCGACAGCTATTCGTCGGAGATGGTGGCCTTTGCCGATCTGATTCTGCCGGATACCACCTATCTGGAACGGCACGACTGTATCAGCCTGCTGGACCGCCCGATCTGCGAGGCCGACGCGGTGGCGGATTCGATCCGCTGGCCGGTGGTGGAGCCGGATCGCGATGTGCAGGGCTTCCAGACCACGCTGTTGCAGCTGGGTGTGAAGCTCGGCCTGCCGGGCATGGTGAACGAGGACGGCTCGGCGAAATACAAGGATTACGCCGACTATATCCAGATGCACGAACGACGTCCGGGGGTCGGTCCGCTGGCCGGTTTCCGTGGCAAGGACGGCAAGGGCAAGGGACGCGGAGAGCCGAACCCGAACCAGATCCAGGCCTATATCGACAACGGAGGTTTCTGGATCGACCACATCCCCGAGGATTCCGCATATTACAAACCGTGGAATGCCGGTTATCAGGAATGGGCCGTGGAGCGCGGTATCTTTGATTCACCGCAACCCTATGTGTTTACGGTCTATCAGGAAATCATGCAGAAATTCCGTCTGGCGGCCGAAGGCAAGGGCGACATCCAGCCGCCCGAGCATCTGCGCGAACAGGTGCGCATGGCGATGGATCCGCTGCCGATCTGGTATGAACCGTTCGAGCAATCCCTTGTGGACAATGACGAATTCCCGATCCACGCGCTGACGCAACGCCCGATGGCGATGTATCACAGCTGGGGCACGCAGAACGCATGGCTGCGCCAGATCCACGGGCATAACCCGCTGTATGTTCCGACCGAGGTCTGGGAAAAACACGGGTTCAAGGATGGCGACTGGGCCAGGGTCACGTCGCACCACGGCGAGATCACCGTGCCGGTGGCGCTGATGGAGGCGCTGAATTCCAAGACCATCTGGACGTGGAACGCGATCGGGAAACGCAAGGGGGCCTGGGCGTTGCAGAACAACGCGCCCGAGACCACCAAGGGGTTCCTGCTCAACCATCTGATCCATGAATTGCTGCCCTCCAAAGGCGACGGGATGCGGTGGAACAACTCCGACCCGGTAACGGGTCAGGCGGCGTGGTTTGACCTGCGCGTCAAGATCGAGCGTGTGGACCCGCCACCGAATCTGCAATCCGAACCCACCTTTGCGCCGCAGGAATCCCCTGTCGGTCAAGGCCCTGCAAATGTTGAATACGGGAAGGAATGGACATGACAACACTCCCCCAAAGCACCGACAAGAAGCTCGGCCTTGTTATCGATCTCGATACCTGTGTCGGCTGCCATGCCTGCGTGATTTCGTGCAAGGAATGGAACACCTCGAACTACGGCGCGCCGCTGTCGGATGTTGATGCCTATGGCGGCAATCCGGTCGGCACGTTCCTGAACCGTGTGCATTCCTTCGAGGTGAAACAGGAAAACAAACCGGCGCAGGTCACGCATTTTCCGAAATCCTGCCTGCATTGCGAGGACGCGCCCTGCGTCACCGTTTGCCCGACGGGTGCGAGCTACAAACGCACCGAGGACGGCATCGTTCTGGTGAACGAGAGCGATTGCATCGGCTGCGGCCTGTGTGCGTGGTCCTGCCCTTACGGCGCGCGTGAAATGGATGCGCTGGAAGGGGTGATGAAAAAATGCACCCTGTGTGTGGATCGTATCTATAACGAAAACATCCCCGAGCGGGATCGCGTGCCGTCCTGCGTGCGCACCTGCCCGGCCGGCGCGCGGCACTTCGGTGACCTTGGCGATCCGGACAGCGATGTTTCCAAGCTTGTGGCCGAACGTGGCGGTATGGACCTGATGCCCGAGCAGGGCACCAAGCCGGTCAACAAATACCTGCCCCCGCGCCCGAAAGCGGATGTCGAGGAAATCGACGTTCTCGCTCCCTTCCTGCAACGTCAGGACGAAGAAGCCGGCGGCTTCCTCGGCTGGCTTGACCGAACACTGGAGAAACTCTGATGCATCCAGCGCCTTCTGTAATCATCTTCACCACGATGTCCGGCCTCGGGTTGGGTCTGATGGTGTTCCTCGGCCTCGGATTTCTGGACGTGTCCGGTTTCGTCGCCTTCGTTTTTGTCGCCATCGCTTTCGCCCTGCTGGGCGGGGGGCTGTTGTCGTCGCTGTTCCACCTCGGCCATCCCGAGCGGTTTATAAAGGCCCTGCGCCAGTGGCGTTCGAGCTGGCTCTCGCGCGAGGGAGTTCTGTCCTTTGTCACCATGGGGCTGTTCGGGCTCTATGCGCTGTTGTGGATTTTCTGGGATATGCGCATCGGCTGGCTGGGTCTGCTGGCGGCGGCTTCGGCCTTGCTGACGGTTTTTGCCACCTCGATGATCTATGCGCAGATGAAATCCATCCCGCGCTGGAACAGTTTTCTGACACCGGCAATGTTCCTGCTTTATGCGCTTGCCGGCGGCGCCTTGCTGGCGGCGCAGTCCTATGTGGCCGGTTTGCTGTTTTTGCTGCTGGTGCCGCTGCAGGTTATCGTATGGGTGGTCGGGGACCGCGCCTTCGGGGCGACCGGATCCGACATGGGGACGGCGACCGGTCTTGGCAATCTGGGCAAGGTGCGCCTGCTGGAAAAGCCGCATTCGGGCACCAATTATCTGATGAAGGAAATGGTCTATGTGATCGGGCGCAAGCATGCGGCCAAGCTACGGTTGTTCGCGCTGGTGTTCGGCTCGCTGCTGCCGGCGTCGTTGCTGCTGTTCTTTCCGCACAGCATGAGCATCGCCTTCGCGGCGATTGCCATTCATCTGGTCGGGCTGTTTGCGCAGCGCTGGTTGTTTTTCGCGGAAGCGGAACATGTTGTCGGCCTGTATTACGGCCAACGTTAAAGCAAAAGCCCCGCCGAGTGCGGGGCTTTTTCGTTACAGGTTCTTTGCTTTTTCCCGCAAGGGAACCTTCTGTATCTTGCCGGTCGAGGTTTTCGGGACCTCCTGGAAAATCACCGTTTTCGGCACTTTGTAGCCAGCAAGGATACCGCGGCAGTGGGTGATGATTTCGGCCTCGTCCACGGTCGCGCCGGGTTTCAACTCGATGAAAGCGCAGGGGGTTTCGCCCCATTTGTCGTCGGGACGGGCGACGACGGCGCAGGCCGCGACGGCCTCGTGCGCGTAGATGGCGCTCTCGACCTCGATCGAGGAGATATTCTCGCCGCCGGAAATAATAATGTCCTTGGCACGGTCGCGCAGCTGGATGTATCCGTCGGGATGCACAACGCCGAGATCGCCGGAATGGAACCAGCCGTCGGCCAGTGCTTCGGCGGTGGCTTCGGGATTGTCGAGATAGCCTTTCATCACGATATTGCCGCGCATCATGACCTCGCCCATGGTTTCGCCGTCGTGCGGGACTTCCTGCATGGTTTTCGGGTCGATGACTTTGGTGTCTTCCTCGACCATGTAGGAGACGCCCTGACGGGCCTTCAGGTTGGCCTGTTTGCCCATGGGCAGGTCATTCCATTCCCGATGCCAGGCGCAGGCGACAGCAGGGCCGTAGGTTTCGGTCAGCCCGTAAACATGGGTGACGTCGAAGCCCTGTTCCTGCATGGATTGCAGAACGGTTGCAGGGGGCGGGGCGGCGGCTGTCATGACCTTGCATAGATGGTTGAAGGGGCGGCGCTCGTCATCCGTGGCGTTGATCATGAAGCTCAGGACGATGGGGGCGCCGCACAGGTAATTGGCGCCGTGATCGGCGATACTGTTGTAGATGTTGGCGGCATTTACCTTGCGAATACAGACATTTGTGCCGGCTTTTGCAGCTATGGTCCAGGGAAAGCACCAGCCGTTGCAGTGGAACATCGGCAGGGTCCACAGATAGATCGGATGTGCACCCATATTCCACTCCAGCGTGTTGCCGATCCCGTTCAGATAGGCACCGCGATAGTGATAGACGACGCCCTTGGGATTGCCGGTGGTGCCGGAGGTGTAGTTGATGGAAATGGTGTCCCACTCGTCGTTCGGGCCGGAGTAGGCGAAATCGGGGTCTCCGGTGGCGATAAAGGCTTCGTAGTCCTGCTTGCCGAGCAACTCGCCTCCATCTGCCGCGGGGTCGTCAATATCGATCAGGATCGGGGTGCCTTTGGCCAGATTCACGGCCTCTTTGACGGTTGCAGAGAATTCGCGGTCGGTGACCAGAAGTTTGATTTCGGCGTGGTCGATGATGTAGGCAATCGTTTTTGCATCGAGACGATAATTCAGCGCATTCAATACCATACCGGCCATAGGCACACCGAAATGGGCCTCGTAAAGCTCGGGTGTATTGGTGGCCATAAAGCCGACAACATCGCCTTTCTGCAATCCCGCACGGGTCAGGGCCGAGGCAAGCTGTTTGCAGCGGCGGTAGGTCTCGGACCAGCTGCGGCGCAGGTCGTCATAGATGATGGCGGTATGGTCGGGAAACGTTAGCGCCGTGCGGTGGATGAAAGATACTGGCGTGAGTGGTGTGTAGTTTGCCGGGGTTTTGGGCAGGTTCATGTGTTTGTGTGTCATCTGGGTCTCCACTTCCAATTCTGTGTGAGGATAGACCTGTTGGCGCGCGGGATAAATGGCGTTTTTGATATGAGGGGGAGTGGGAAAAGCAATTTACGGTGGGCGTAGACGCGAGGAAAAAGCACGCATTAGGACGTGTAGTTTGTGAAAATTTTCGAGAAGCAGCGTCAATATGTTATACAAATAGAATTTTTATCTGAAAAATTCATGAATTAGTTGTAGTTATTCAATATTCTACGTTATTTGGCTGATTTGATGTGCCGGACAGGAAGCAAACCGGAATTTCAGGTGTCGCCGAGGCTGGATTGCTATTTGGAAGCCTGGTGCAGCGGTCGGATTTTTGCTGGTAGTTTAGTGCTGAATTATTTTATTCGGATTGACACACCCAATAGGGTTGATACCGATTGGAGAAATCCGGCTGTTTGCGAAGGAGAAACAGATGACACCCGAACAGGCGCTCGCGTGGCTCGACAACAACCCCGAAGTTGCCAGCGTGCGTGCGGCAGTGATCGACCTGAACGGTGTGTGGCGCGGGAAACGAATGCCCGTGGCGCAGGCCGGCAAGTTGCTAATCGAAGGTGCGCGGATGCCGCTTTCGACCTCGACCGTGGATATCTGGGGGGTGGACACCGAAGACAACCCGCTGGTTTTCGAGGCGGGCGATGGCGACGGGTTCGCCCGTCCCACCGGACGGGGCATACTGCCGGTGGACTGGCTCACGCGGTCGAGCGCGATGATTCCGCTGTGGATGTGGCAGGAAGACGGCAGCGCCTCGCCCGCCGATCCGCGTCAGGTGCTGGCCGGGGTGATGGCGCGCTACGAGGCCGCCGGATTGACGGCTGTGACGGCGATGGAGATGGAGTTCTATCTGGTTGACCCGTCCGAGGGGCGTCCGGTTTCGCCGCGCTCTCCGGTGACGGGGCAAAGGCTGGAGGGGGATTCGGTCCTTTCGATTGATGAGCTGGACCAGTTCGAGGCGTTCTTTGCCGATGTATACGATGCTTGTGCGGCACACGATGTGCATGTGGATGCGGCGATTTCGGAAAACGGGGCGGGACAGTTCGAGGTCAACCTGATGCATGGGGACGATCCGCTCAAGGCAGCGGACGATGCGGTGTTTTTTAAACGGTTTGTCAAAGGGATAGCGCGCAAACACGGGTTTGCGGCCTCGTTCATGGCCAAGCCCTATCTGGATCGTGCGGGCAA
>JALSHL010000118.1 GCA_026982255.1 Paracoccaceae bacterium
TTGGAGCAGTCCAAGGATAATCCGGTTTTCTATGTGCAATACGCGCACGCGCGCGTGACGTCGGTGCTGTCCAAGGCGGATGAGGCAGGGTTTGACGTGTCGGACGAAAGCCTCGCAAAGGCCGACCTGTCGTTGCTCGGTCATGCGGCCGAAACGGGTTTGGTCAAGAAACTCGCCGAGTGGCCGCGCCTGCTGGAGGCGGCGGCAAAACACCACGAACCGCACCGGATCGCTTTCTATCTTTATGACCTTGCATCCGAGTTCCATGCTCTGCAACATCTCGGAAAGGTGGAGCCGGAACTGCGCTTCATCCAGCCGGATGCACGCGAGCAGAGTCTCGCCCGTCTCGCCCTGATCCGTGCGGTGGCCGTTGCTATTGCCGCCGGTCTGGGTATCCTGGGGGTGACCCCGGCTAAAGAGATGCGGTAGTAACAAGCACATTTTGGGGTTGGAGTAGTGGCGCGCACAATATAAAGTGTGCGTGAAAGGCTTTGAACCCGATGCAGGAATCGCAATACGAATCGACTCCGAGTGGATCGGCCCCCCTGAGGGGTGGCCGGCCGGTGGCGCTTGTCCTTCGCGGAGCGGGGGCGTTTGTCTCCATCGGGTTGGTTGTCGGCATCATTTACTGGGCGGTTTCACTGGGGCAGCGCGACGCCAGCCAGATACCGGTTATCCGCGCAATGGAGGGGGCCGCCCGCATTGCCCCCGACGATCCCGGCGGCACGCAGGCGGCTTATCAGGGGTTGGCTGTGAACGAGGTTCTGGCGCAGGACATTTCCGAACAGGTCGAGACCGATGCAACGTTGGCTCCGGCAACTCCGGCGATCCAGCCGGAGGATCAGGCGATGAGCGCATTGCAGCCGGTCGCGCCGGCCCCCGCCCCCGAGCCGACACGGGTTGATGCTTCTACCGTGCTTGTCGAGGTCGATTCAGACGGCACGCCGGTCGAACCCGATCCGGTTGCCGAGCCGGTCGTTTCCGATGTTGCCGCCGACGGAATGGTTGCCCCGCTGCGGCGCCCTCCGAGCTTCTATGAATCCGATATCATCAACAACCTGTTGCTGGAGGTCTTGCCCGAAGAAGGCGATACCTCGCAGGAGGTGCCGGAACCGCCGCGTCCGACGCCGCCCTATGGCAACCCGTATCTCGATGCCGGTGACGCGCTGGTGCAACTGGGGGCTTTCAACAGCCTCGAGGACGCTACCGCCGTATGGGACCGTTTCCAATCCGAAAACTCCGACATTCTCGCCGGACTACAGCGTGTGATCGCGCCGGTCGAGGCGGGCGGGCGCCTGCTTTACCAGCTGCGCGCCGCCGGATTGACGGATGTTGACCAGGCCAGGGACATTTGCGCCGCACTCGATACGCGCGGCGTGGATTGTATTCCGCTGACACAGAAATAATTGCCCCCGCAAGAGGGGCACAAGGGGCCGAGGCAGGCCCCGCAACGACGAAGCAGAGCAAGCCGCCCGTTCGGGTGGCCCAACGATAATACAGGAGGGTAAATCATGCCCGACGACCATATTACAGGCCTTGATGCCGCGACCGACAGTTTTGCCGATGTGGAAGCCCGCGTTGCCGCCGAATCCCTTGTAGTGGATGTGGACGGTTTCGAGGGGCCGCTCGACCTGCTGCTGACGCTCTCGCGTACACAGAAGGTGGATTTGCGCAAGGTTTCCATCCTTGAACTCGCCATTCAGTATCTGGCCTTTGTCGAGGAGGCCAAGCGCCTGCGCATCGAGCTGGCCGCCGACTATCTGGTGATGGCGGCCTGGCTTGCGTTCCTGAAATCCCGCCTGCTGCTGCCACCGGAGCCGGGCGACGACGGGCCGAGCGGCGAGGAACTGGCGGCGCATCTGGCCTTTCAGCTGGAACGACTGGAGGCCATGCGCCGTTCCGCCGCCCGTCTGATGGGGCGTGACCAACTGGGCCGCGATTTCTTTGCCCGCGGCCAGACCGAGGATGTCTCGCGCAAGCGCACGGTGAAATATACGGCAACGGTGCTGGACCTGATGCAGGCCTATGCCCGTGTCAAAACCCGTGACGATTTCGAGCCGCTGCATATGAAACGCGGTGCCTTCTATACCATGGAGCAGGCGCTGGAGCGCATGAAGGGCCTGATCGGTCATGCCATGGAATGGGGCACACTGGAGCAATACCTGCCCGAGGCATGGCGGCTCGACCCGAAAAAACGGCGGTCGGCCACGGCTGCCACTTTCGCCGCCAGTCTGGAACTGGCCAAGGAGGGACAACTGGAAATACGGCAGGACGAGATGTTCGCTCCCATTATGCTGCGCAAGAAACTGGCCTCCTGACATGAGTGACAAGACCGATAACGCTATCGAATCCCTGTTCGAAGCCCCGCCGCTGGCGGAACAGGAGCGCATGATCGAGGCGATCCTCTTTGCCACGGCCGAGCCGATGAGCAGCAAGCAACTGGCCGACCGCATGCCGCACGGCTGCGAGGTGCCCGAGGCGCTGGCCCATCTGCGCAAGCGCTACGAGGGCAGGGGGGTGCGGCTGGTCAAGGTCGGGGATGGATGGGCCTTCCGGACGGCGCCCGATCTCGGGTTTCTGATGCAGAAGGAAACGGTGGAGACGCGCAAGCTGTCGCAAGCCGCGATCGAGACGCTTGCGATCATCGCCTATCACCAGCCCGCCACCCGCGCCGAGATAGAGGAAATCCGCGGCGTTTCGGTCTCTCGTGGCACGTTGGATATGCTGCTGGAGCTTGGCTGGATCAAACTCGGCCGCCGCCGCATGACTCCGGGCCGTCCGGTGACCTTTATCGTTACACAGGAATTCCTCGACCACTTCGGCCTGGAAAGCTCTCGCGACCTGCCCGGCATCAAGGAGTTGCGCGACGCCGGCATTCTCGACAACCGCCCGCCGCCGGGGGTGAAGCCGGAGGAGGAGGATGACAAGGAACGCGGTCAGGACGATATGTTCGAGTAGCTACTTGAAGTGTTTGGACAGCTTCAAACCCTGCCCCTGATAGTTCGATCCCATATCCTTGCCGTATAGGATATCCGGCACTTCGGTCATGCGCTCGTAAACCAGCCGCCCGACGATCTGCCCGTGTTCCAGCGCAAACGGGGCTTCGTGGCAGCGCACTTCCAGCACACCGCGCGAGCCTAATCCACCCGCTGCCGCATGGCCGAAACCGGGGTCAAAGAAACCGGCGTAATGCACGCGGAACTCGCCGACCATGGCCAGATAGGGCGCCATTTCGGCGGCGCAGTTCGGGGGGACATGCACCGCCTCGCGGCTGACCAGAATGTAGAACGCGCCGGGATCGAGGATCATGGAACCGTTTTGCGTGCGCACCGGCTCCCAGAACTCTGTCGGGTCATAAAAGGCGATGCGATCCAGATCGATCAGTCCGGTGTGGGGTTTCGCGCGATAGCCCACCACCCCGTCCTCGCGCGGGGTCAAATCCACCGAGAACCCCAGACCGTTGTCTATATGGGCCTCGACGTCTACCAGCGCCTGATCCGCATCCATCGCCCGCAGTTCGTCATCTGTTAGAGCCACCTGACCTTGCCGGAAGCGGATCTGGTTCAGCCGCATACCGGGACGGG
>JALSHL010000119.1 GCA_026982255.1 Paracoccaceae bacterium
TCTATCTGTCGCCGCGCGGCAAACCCTTCGATCAGGCGATGGCCAAACGGTTCTCGCAGGCCAGAGGCATCACCCTGCTGTGCGGCCGTTTCGAGGGTGTGGACCAGCGCGTTCTGGACGCGCGCGCGGTCGAGGAGGTCTCCCTCGGCGACTTCATCCTGACCGGCGGAGAGATTGCCGCGCAGGCCCTGATCGATGCCACGGTCCGTTTGCTGCCCGATATACTGGGCAACGCCGCCTCTCTCGAGGAAGAATCCTTCTCCGACGGTTTGCTGGAGCATCCGCAATATACGCGCCCGAACGAATGGGAAGGGCGGGAAATTCCGGCGGTCCTGACCTCGGGAGACCACGGCAAGGTGGCGGAATGGCGGCGCAGCCAGAGCGAAAAAATCACCCGGGAACGCCGCCCCGACCTCTGGGCCGCCTTCGAGGGCCGGTCTAAAAAGTAAACAGGTCGCCGTTGTTGCGCGTCCCGATGAACTTCACCGACTCCAGGACCTGCCCGACGAATGTTTCCGACATCCCGTTCACGTTCTCTACCGGAATACCGGCCAGCACCGTGCGGGATTTGGCGATCAGGACACGACCGCCGGAAGGGGCGAAAATGCCGATAGTGCGCAGGATGATCCTGCCGTATTTTTCGTCCATGTAGTGTCCTACCATTTCCACAGCCGGATAACCCGCGATACGGGCTTCGCGGATTCCCAGGTTTGTGAACTCGTCGAAACCCTCGTAGTCGGGGAGTATCTGCGCGCGAAAGGCGTTCGCTAGATATTCGACGCGTTGCTCCGGCGTGCCTTGCTGTATCGTAACCTGCGAAAGGTTCAGATACTCCGCCAGCTGTTGTTCCGGCGTATAGAAAAACAACGATCCGTAAGCGGCATCTCCGTCGAACTTGCCCTTTATGAGGACCTCTTCGGGCGACGTCGGCACAACGATCGAAAAATGCAGCGGCAACTGGCGGCCGCGCTCCTGTTCGAAACTCTGGTCGAATACGATACTGACGGGGGCACTTCGGGCGATAATCGCCTTGTAGTCGAGCGCCTGCGCCAGTGCAATGACTGGAAACATAAACGAAAGGGCCAGCAGGCCCGCAATCTTCAACATTGGATATCTCCTGAATAAAAAACAGCAATATGGAGCCATACTGACGTGCTCCGGTTGAAACGGCAACAGGCAAGTTCCGGTCGCAAGCTCGCGAAACCGGGCCTTGAAACCCGTGGGCGTTGGCCGTATACCGCGCGGGTCGGGAATCGTTTGATGACCGATGGCCGGTATTTTGCGCGGGCCACATCCCCGGAATTCTCCTTTCGGAACCGGATGTGGCAATTGGCGGGCAGGATGCGGGCGCAAACAAGGAACGTCGTCCCGATCTCTGGCGAGCGCATATTGCGGACTCGGTGGAAGACCAGGAGCTCTCGGACGCGCAGAACTTCGTCGAAAAGACGAGCAAAAAGGACGACTGATATGAACATCATCGAACAGCTCGAAGCCGAGCAGATTGCCGCACTTGGCAAAGACATCCCCGATTTCAAGGCCGGCGACACCGTTCGCGTAGGCTACAAGGTGACCGAGGGCAGCCGCTCGCGTGTCCAGAACTACGAAGGCGTCTGCATCGCCCGCAATGGCGGCAACGGCATCGGCGCGGCCTTTACGGTTCGCAAGATCTCCTTCGGCGAAGGTGTGGAACGCGTATTCCCGCTGCACTCGCCGAACATCGACAGCATCACCGTGGTTCGCCGCGGCAAGGTGCGTCGCGCAAAACTGTTCTATCTGCGCGAGCGTCGCGGCAAATCGGCCCGTATCGCCGAGAAAACAAATTACCGTCCGCTCAAAAAGAAATAGAAGCGGCACACATGATTTTGACGGGCGTCCTGCGGGGCGCCCGTTTTGTTTGCATTTTCCCTGATAACGGGGTTTTCAGCGCCTGATTTTTGAGGCATCCTCACGCTATGTGGTTTGGTGAATTCTTTACACGCTCTATCGTGCTGTCCTTTGTCGTCGCCCTGTTCTGGATGCCGGTGCTGGGGATAACCCTTTATGGTGTGAAAGCAGTATTCGACCTTTTGCAGGACGAACCTATTGCGCTGGCGATGCTGGTCGTGTTGTTCGTGCAGCCGATTCTGGTCCTTTTGTTCATTCTGGCCATCCGTGGCGGCATGATGGCCCTGAAGGTTACCGACGGTTCGGAAATCGGCAAGCTGTTCAGCGTTACATGGCGGGTATTGCGGTTCAACGTGCCATTGATGACCGTGATCATAACATTGTTCGGCCTTTCCTTTATGCTCACGGGTCTGAACCTGAGCGGCAACCCGTTTCTGGACGAGTTGGCCGAGGCTTCCAGCCTTTCGGCGCGCTTCAAGTCGTATTTTGTCAAGGAGGCGGCCTTGCAGTTTCCCGTTGCCGTTTCGGCAGGCTGGGTGCTGGGTATTTGCGTGGCCTATGCCGCAATGGGCGTGTCTGTTGCGGCGGCGGCGGCAATGGCGGTGGCGAAGCCGCCGAACCATTTCACTATCTGGGGGATCGGTGCGCAGTTTGTGAACTTGCTGGTCCTGTCCCTGGTCATCGTATTTGTGCCGTTTGTGCTGTTTGTAATCGCCTTTGGCGGGATGAAACTGGATATGGAGTATTTGCTGGGACTTGATCCGTTCCTGTATTACAGCATCGCGGTATACGCCATTTGGGCGTTTTGCGTGTTGGCGGCCGGCGCCGCGCTGGCCTACTCCCTCGCCCTTCAGGCCGAGGAGGAACGCCGCGCCGCGGAGATGGAGGCCATGGCCGGCATGGCACGCGACCGCGAGCGGGTCGATCTGGCAGCACTGCGCAAATCGCGGATGCACAATCAGGATTGACGAATCCCCTTGCCCAATCGTCGGGCATTCGCTATAGGCCGGACTTCAAGTTTTCGCGGGGCGACTCCTTACCGGACCATCGGGTTGTCGCAGGGTGCTCAGTCCCGCATATCAGGAGCCAGAGACATGAAAAAAGATATCCATCCGGATTACCATATGATCACGGTCAAGATGACCGACGGGACCACCTACGAGACCCGTTCCACCTATGGCAAGGAGGGCGACGTGCTGACCCTCGATATCGATCCGAGCGTGCATCCCGCATGGACCGGCGGTAACACACGCCTGATGGATACCGGCGGCCGCGTTTCCAAATTCAAGAAAAAATACGAAGGCCTCGGCTTCTGATCTTTTCCGCACCTGCGGAATCGGATACCAGTTACAGCGCGTCCCCGAGGGGGCGCGTTTTCTCGTCGGGGAACCATGGCACATATCATCGTATTCGGAAACGAGAAGGGCGGCTCGGGAAAGTCCACCACCGCCATGCATCTGATGGCGGCGCTGGCACGCTCGGGACACCAGGTCGGGGCGCTCGACCTGGACCTGCGCCAGCAGAGTTTTTTCCGCTACATCGACAATCGCGAGTCCTATTGCGCGATCAACAAGGTCGATCTGCCCATGCCGAAACGCTTCAGCCTGCGCCTGTCGCAGGAGGACAGCCAGAAGGCTGCGCAGGCCGAGGAAGAAGGCCGCTTTGCCGAGGCGCTGGACACGCTGGAGGCCGAATGTTCCTTTGTGCTGATCGACTGCCCGGGAGCACACACCCGCTATGCCCAGATGGCACACGCGGTGGCCGATACGCTGATCACGCCGATGAACGACAGCCTGATCGACTTCGACCTGCTGGCGCGCCTCGATCCGGCTACGGGTAAGATTCTCGGGCCGTCGATCTATTCCGAAATGGTCTGGAGCGCGCGGCAGCTGCGCTCGCAGGCAGGGTTGAAGCCGGTGGACTGGGTGGTGCTGCGCAACCGCATGGCTACGCTGAACGCACACAACAAACGCAAGGTGGGCACGGCCTTGCAGGAACTGTCCGACCGTATCGGTTTCCGTCTGGTGCCGGGCTTCTCGGAGCGGGTGATTTTCCGCGAGCTGTTCCTGAACGGGCTGACGTTGCTGGACCTGAAGGACCTCGGACGCGACAAGCTGACGCTTTCCAACATCGCGGCACGGCAGGAGGTGCGCGATCTGGTGCGTGCGCTCGATCTGCCCGATGTGAAAATCGACTTTTAGCCCCCGGGTCCGACGACATCGCAGGCATCTCCGCGCGACTGCAGGCGGGCACAGGCCTTGACCGCATCCGCCTGACTAAGACCGACGAAGCGGGCACGATACATGGTGACGCCCTGCACCTGCGTAACCTCGACCTTGCGCGCCGCGCCTTCGAGCGAATCTAGATCCATCAACGCGGTTTTCAGCAACAGCTTCTCGGTGTTTACACGGTTGCGGTAGGTGCCGATCTGGATGGCCCAGTCGCCGAATTCGTATACCGGACGCACCGGTGTGGCGTCGGTAACCGTTGCCGGTTCCAGACTGGCGACCTGTGTATCGGCAATGCTCGCAGGGCGGCGCAGCGGCCGTTCCATTTCGCTGTCGGGCGTGCCGACAGGGGCGCTGGCGGTGATCGCCGCGATGATTGCGGCGGCTTCGGCCTCGGCCGCTTCGCGCTGGGCCTCGGTGACCACGGTGGAAACCAGATTGTCGATATTGCGGGCCATGGCGACTGTGGCCGGTGCCTCGGCAGGGGCAATTGCCCCGCCGTTGCGCCTCGGAACCGGCAGGGAGGCCGTGCGCACCAGCCCGGAACCGCGCGGCGCGCCGCCCCCGCCCTTTGGCGAGATATGCAACGCCGGAGGCCGCACTGTTGCAACGCGGGTCGGCGCCCGGTCGAACCCCATATCAAGCAGCTTGGCCACCTGCTGGTTGCGCTGCGCAGTCGAGGTGCCACCGAACATCGCGGCGATGATCCGCTCGTTACCGCGACGGGCCGAAGCTACAAGGTTGAACCCCGCCGCTGCCGTATAGCCGGTCTTGATACCGTCGGCCCCCTGATAGGCGCGCAGGAATTTCCGGTTGGTATTATAGAGTGTGCGTCCCGGCACGTCGGTCGTGATGCGGCTGAACAGGTTGTAATACTCGGGAAAATCGTAGAACAGCCGCCGTCCCAGCGTGGCCATGTCGCGGGCCGTGGACAGATGTCCGGCCTGCGTCAGGCCATGGGCATTCTTGAAGGTGGTGCGGCTCATTCCCATGGCGCGGGCCGCCCGGGTCATATAGCGCGCGAATTCTTCCTCGGAGCCGGAAATCGCCTCGCCGATGGCAGTGGCGGCATCATTGGCGGATTTCACGGCTGCGGCGCGGATCAGATAGCGCAGGGCGATTTTCTGCCCCGCTTTCAATCCCAGTTTCGAGGGCGGCTCGCTCGCGGCATTGCGCGAGATGGTGATCTTCTGGTCAAGGCTCATACGGCCGGATTCGATCTCGTTGAACACCAGATAGAGGGTCATCATCTTGGTCAGGGATGCCGGATACAGTCGCGTATCGGCATTGCGCGAATGCAGCACCTCGCCGGTGCGCGCGTCCATGACAAACGCGGCATAGGGGGCCGCGCCGGCCGTGGCGGCCAACAGCATAAGAGAAAGGACGAGGACAAAGCCCCGTATCGCCTTAGTAAACATCGGATCTGCCGATCGGTTCGAAATATCTGCCTCAAACGGCCCGTTTTCCGGTGCCGCATTTATTTTTTTCCATTCTAGCACGGGAAATCCGCACAAGAAAACACTTATTTTCCAGTTGGTCCCGAGGTGTTGCTAACGGGATTCATCTCGGTAAATGGTGCGACGCACAATAATATCTTGACGCAGTGCAACATCGCACCTATATCAGGCTCAGGAAATTCACGGACGCATTTGCGCTCCCACATTGATGGAGACCTCCCATGACTGCAAAAACCACTACAAAAAAAGCCGATAAAGCCACCGAAACCGCTGCAAAAGGTTTCGAAGATATCGCTACCTTTGGCCAGCAGAACGTCGAGGCCATCGTCAAGGCTTCCGAAGCCGCTGCCAAGGTTACGGAGACCCTGACCGGAGAAATCACCACATACACGAAAAAATCCTTCGAGGATGCCGTGGCTGTGGCGCAGGAACTGGCAACCGCCAAAACCGCGACCGAACTGTTCGAGAAACAGTCCGAATTCGCCAAATCCGTTTTCGAGGGTTTCGTGGCACAGGCTACGAAAATGAATGAGCTGTATATGGCCGCTGCCAAGGACGTAACCGCGCCGATCAACGAGCGTGTTCAGGCCGCAAGCGGGCTGAAACCCTTTGCTGCCTAGGCACAGGGCAACATAATTCCGGGAAGGGGGGCTTTTTGCCCCCTTTTCTATTTGCACCGGGCGAATATATAGTCGGTCAACAAGTATACGCAGGACCGATATGACCCGAGTTTTCCAAAACCCGACCATGGCATCCGATTTCGAGGATGATCAGGACACAGCGATCGTTACAAGGACGAAACCGAAAACGGCAAAACCGCCGCTTTACAAGGTTTTGTTGCTGAACGACGATTACACGCCAATGGAATTCGTCGTGCATGTGCTGGAACGTTTCTTCGGTTTGAGCAGCACACAGGCCGAGGCAATCATGCTGACCGTGCATACCAAGGGGCTGGCTGTGGTCGGCGTGTTCACGCACGAAATCGCCGAAACCAAGGTGACGCAGGTGATGGATTACGCCCGCCGCAACCAGCATCCGCTGCAATGCACGATGGAAAAAGAATAGTCCCTGAAGGGAAACCCCATGTCCGATCCCGCCCGCATATTGCTCCCGCTTGACGAGGGGCTGCTCGCGCTTCCCGACGGCCCGATACTGTTCATCCGCCCCTCGGCAGAGATTCCGCAGGAATTGGCCGCGCGTGAAGGGTTCGTGTGCGAGCAAGGTTTCAAACCCGTGGCCGACCGGCTGGAGGCGCGCGGGTTTACGGTTGTGCCCGTGGCCGGAGGGCGGTTTTCCGGTGCCATGGTCGAACTGACCCGCAACCGGGCCGAGAACATGGCCAATGTGGCACGGGCGTTGCGTCTGGTTGCGCCCGACGGGGTGGTGCTGGTGAGCGGCAACAAAACGGACGGGGTGGATTCTCTATTGAAGGCGGTGCGCAAGGTGACGGATATTTCCGGCGTCCTGTCGAAATCGCACGGCAAGGTTTTCTGGCTGTCGGGCGCGGTCCCCGCGGCTTTCGCGGACTGGGAGGCCGCTGCCGGACCGAAACGCAATCCGGCCGGCTATCTGACGGCGCCGGGCATGTTCAGCCCCGAAAAAATCGACACGGGGTCGGAAATGCTGGCCCGCTATTTCGACAAGTCGGTCAAGGGGGCGGTGGCCGACCTCGGTGCCGGCTGGGGCTATCTGGCGCAACAGGCGCTTGCGGCTTGCGATAGAATCGAGACGCTGGACCTCTACGAAGCGGAATACAGCGCGCTCGAGGCCGCCAGAACCAACGTCATCGATCCGCGCGCGCGTTTCCATTGGGCCGATGTATCTGCGCTTGGCAAACCGGCCACGCCCTATCAGACCGTGATTTCCAACCCGCCGTTCCACCAGAGCCGCGCGGCCGAGCCATCCATCGGGATCGGCTTCATCGCTGCGGCGGCGCGAATCCTCAAACCCTCGGGGCAGTTCCTGATGGTGGCGAACCGGCAGCTCCCCTATGAAACCGCGCTGGAGGCGCATTTCAAGCACTGGGAAATACTGGAACAGGACCGCGCTTTCAAGGTCGTCCGCGCCCGTCGCCCGAAAGCGGCGCGGTAGAAATTTCTCGAAAAACGAATGCGCTTCGGCTAGTGTCGGCGCTTGTGCAGATGGAATCACGAGGCTGGATATGGATCCGACAATCGCTGGAAAAACTGTCATTGTCACCGGCGCGGCCAACGGCATCGGTCTGGCCATCGCCCGGCGTTTTGTCGATCTGGAGGCAAACGTCGTTCTGGCCGACATGGACGAGGAAAAGCTCGATTCCGAGGTTGAATCACTACAGAACGGGCGCGGCAAGGCGATGGCCTTTGCCGGAAACCTGCAGGAAAAGCTGACGGTCAACAACCTTCTGGCCACCACGATCGACGGGTTCGAACGTGTCGATGTGCTGGTCAACGCCAGCCGTCAGGTGCTGACCTCGGACCCGCTCGACGATGTGGATGTGTTCGAACAACTGCTGCACCAGAATGTTACCGTCAACATGCGTCTGGCGCAGGCGGTGGCCAAACGGATGATCCAGCAAAGCCCGGACCGCGAACCGGACGAAAGCATCGGCGCGATTGTCAACCTGTCCTCTATCGCCGCCAGCCACACGCGGCCGGAGCTTCTGGCCTATTCCGTTTCGACGGCGGCGCTGGACCAGCTGACCCGCTCGCTGGCCGTGGCCTTTGCCCCGCATGGCATCCGCGTCAACGGCATCGCCATGGGCAGCCTGATGAGCGCCAGCCTGCGCCAGTCCCTGCGCGACCATCCGGAGTTGCACGACAAAATCGTGGCGGCCACCCCGCTCGGCCACATTGGCGAAGCGGACGAGGCCGCCGATGCGGCGGCGTTTCTGGCGTCCTGCAAGGCGCATTTTATCACCGGCCAGATTCTGGCAGTGGACGGCGGGCGCAGCCTGCTCGATCCGGTGGATATTCCCGCACATTAAAAAAGGCCGGAGCAAACTCCGGCCTTCCAATTCCGAATAGCGGTGCGGTTATTCGTCGTCACCGTTGCCTTTGGGCAGGTTGAACAGGCTGTCCGCATCCACAACCGCTTCCTCTGTTTCCGGCTCGCTCAGGCTGAAATTCTCCAGACCGGACATGGAGGAGGGCACACGCGGTTCCTCGGGCATGTTCAGCGATTGCTCGGTGGAGACCAGCTTCATACGTTCGTCGTCGGTCATGGTCTCGGCGCCCTTCTTTTTGGCGGCCTTGGCCACGGCTGCATCCAGTTCCCCCTGTTTGCACATACCGAGGGCCACCGGATCGATGGGCGAGATATTGGCGATATTCCAGTGGGTGCGGTCGCGGATCGCCTGAATGGTCGGCTTGGTGGTGCCGACCAGCTTGCTGATCTGCCCGTCGCTCAGCTCCGGATGGAACTTGACCAGCCATGCGATGGCCGAGGGGCGGTCCTGACGTTTGGACAGCGGCGTATAGCGCGGACCCTTGCGTTTGGTCTCGCCTTCGGCAGCGGGGTTATACATCAGTTGCAGCTTGGCCTTCGGATCGGCCTCGCAACGGGCGATTTCCTCGGCAGTCAACTGCCGGTTGGCGATGGGGTCGAACCCTTTGACACCCACGGCGACCTCGCCATCGGCGATGCCGTTGACCTCCAGCTCGTGCAGGCCGCAGAATTCCGCGATTTGCGGAAATGTCAGCGTCGTGTTGTCAACCAGCCAAACGGCTGTAGCTTTGGCCATCAATGGAAGCGCCATAGGGGTCTCTCCTTCAAACAGACTTGTCCCGGTTTGAAAACTCGGGTGCGCGGAGCGCTTATTGGGTTTTCGCGGGGAATTCGGGACTGTATATAGGACAGATGATCAGAATGTTAAAGACCTTTTGTTTGGCCCTTTTAATAGCCACCCCCGCACTGGCCGAGGGCGAGCGTGCCGGCGATTTCGACTACTACGTTTTATCGCTGAGCTGGACGCCAAGCTGGTGCGACCTCGAAGGCGACGCGCGCAACTCGCCGCAATGCGATGCGGGGCGGGGGTTCGGTTTCACCCTGCACGGCTTGTGGCCGCAATATGAACAGGGCTGGCCGTCCTTTTGCCTGACCGGCGCGCGCGACCCTTCGCGCCGCGAGACCTCTGCGATGGCGGACATCATGGGGACCAGCGGGCTGGCGTGGTATCAGTGGAAGAAACACGGGCGTTGTTCGGGTCTGTCATCGGATGCCTATTTCGAGGCCGCGCGCAAGGCTTACGAAAGCATCACCCGCCCCGACATCCTGCGCCGCCTGACCAAACCGGTGAAGGTCCCCGCCCGCGTTATCGAGGCCGCCTTTCTGGAGGCCAACCCCGACATGGAGCCGGACCAGATCACCGTCACCTGCAAGGCCGGTCTGATACAGGAAGTGCGGATTTGCCTGTCGAAGGATCTGGAGCTGCGGGAATGCAGTGCCGAAACCGTGCGGGACTGCACGCTGGAGGATGCCTTGCTGGAGCCGATCCGCTAGCCGAGTGTCAGCACGATCTTCCCCATATGCTCCGCGCTCTCGATCCGGCGATGGGCATCGGCGGCCTGAGCCAGCGGGAAAACCCGGTCCATCACCGGCGCAATCCGTCCGGCCTCGATCAGCGGCCAGACTCTGGCGCGCAAGGCCTCGGCAATCACCGCCTTGTCCTGCACCGAGCGGGGGCGCAATGTCGATCCGGTAACGGTCAGGCGTTTGGTCATGATCTGGGCGAAGTTGATTTCTGCCTTCGGTCCGCCAAGGAACGCAATCATCGCAAGCCGCCCGTCCACCGCCAGCGCACGGATGTTGCGGGCGATATAGGGACCGCCGACCATGTCGAGGATCAAATCCACACCGCGCCCGTCCGTGGCGGATTTGACCACCTCGACAAAATCCTCGTCCTTGTAGTTGATCGCCCGTTCGGCCCCCAGCTCGACGCATTTCGCGCATTTTTCCGCACTGCCGGCCGTGGCGAACACCCGCGCGCCGAAAGCCCGCGCAAGCTGTATCGCCGTGGTGCCGATGCCGGAGGTGCCACCATGGACCAGAAACGTCTCGCCCGCCTGCAAATGGCCGCGTTCGAAAACATTGGTCCAGACGGTGAAGAAGGTCTCGCACAGGGCGGCGGCCTCGACCATGGTCAGGCCCTCGGGCACGGGCAGGGCATGGTCCTGATGCGTGGTGGCATATTCGGCATAGCCGCCACCGGGCAGCAGGGCGCAGACCTTGTCGCCCACCTGCCAGCGGCTGACGCCTGCACCGGTCGCCACCACCTCGCCCGCACATTCCAGACCGGGCAGGTCCGAGGCATCGGGCGGCGGCGCATAGGCTCCCGCGCGTTGCAGCGCGTCGGGGCGGTTGACACCGGCGGCCTCGATTTTGATCAGGATCTCCCCGCTCGCAGGTTCCGGCACCGGACGTGTGGTCGGGCGCAGGACGTCCGGCCCTCCGGCCTCGCTGATTTCAATGGCGCGCATGGTGGCGGGGGTCATGTCATTTCTCCGAAAGGGCGTAATCCCAGTAAAGTTCGCGCACATGCGTGCCGGTCTTGATCGGCAGTTCGCGATCCTCGAAACGGGTAACGGGGGTGATCTTGAAGGCGTTGCCGGTCAGGAAGATCTCGTCTGCCTGCTCGAAATCCGCGACCTTCAGCGCGGTTTCCGTCACCTTGATCCCGTCGGCCTGCAACAGGGCGATGGTGCGCTGGCGGGTGATGCCGTTCAGGAAGGTGCCGTTCGGGGCGGGGGTGAAAACCTCGCCGTCGCGCACCATGAACACGTTGGTGCTGGAGGTCTCCGCCACGTTGTCGTCCACATCCAGCGACAGGGCGGTCCTGAAGCCGCGCTTCACCGCCTCCTGCGCGATGCGGGCGTTGTTGGGGTACAGACAGGCGGCCTTGGCCTCGGTCAGCGCCATATCGGGGCGCGGGCGGCGATAGGGCGATACGGTCAGAGCATATTCTCCGATACCGCCCATGGGCAATTCCTCGATACAGATCGCATAGGCCCCCGAGGCGCGATCGGCGCCCAGCATGGTCACGTCGCCCTCGGTGGACCAGATCATCGGGCGCAGATACAGCTCCGCACCGGCGGGGAACATGGCGACACCCTCGCGGATAATCGCCTCGATAGTTTCCGCATCCACCGGCGAGTCATACCCCATCGCATCGGCTGAGCGCACGATACGCCGGCAATGCAGGTCGAGGTCCGGCATCACCCCTTCGAAAGCGCGCGCTCCGTCGAATACCATCGAGCCGAGCCACGTCGCATGATCGGCCGAACCCATGACCGGCACATTGCCTCGCGTCCACGCGCCGTTGAACCATGTTAGGATATTGTCACTGATCGCCATCGTCTATTTCCTTGTTGATCCGGGTAGGTCCGACGGCGTTTCGCCGGGGGCCTTTACCTTATCAAGTATCCGACCGGGGCCGGACATGAAAGCCTTGGCCAGGGGGGTTTTCCGCAACGTCGCTTTGGCTTTTTCGAACTGCATGACGTTTTCGATGCGCCGGTCGATGAAGTCCCAAGTGTCCGTGCTGCCCTCGCTTTCGTCCCCCAACCAATACAGAACGGCGGCGGAATAGACCGCCGAAAGCGTCGCGCGCTTGGTATACCAGTTCACATCGCGGCTGGTATCGCCAAGGGCGTTCCAGATGGTATCTGCCGTGTGCCAGATCGCCCGCGCCCCGTCCGCCGCATGGATCGGCAGGGCAAACAGGGCCGAGCCGCGGCGCACGGCCTCGCGATGCGGCACGGCGATTTCCAGACGTTTGCGGATGCCGAAGGCCACGCGGTCGCGATACCGCATCCCGTCGAGGTCGGCTCCGGCCATCGCCGCGGCCAGTTGCCGGTCGCCGTCCATGTGGAACTCCAGCGCCAGATCGACCGCCCCGCGCGGAAAGGCAAGGCGGGCCAGCCCCTCGTCCACCCCCGAATCGGCAATGGCATCCTTCAGTGTTTGCTCGCTCCAGCCGTCGAACACCACCAGCGGCAGGGCGGCCTCCAGCACTCTGGCGCGGGTTTCGGCAATATGATCGGTTTCGGTTTTGCGTGATTCCATATCGGGCCTCGTTTCGTTGCCCGCAGTCTAGGGCGTAGACTCATAAACCCCGTGCCGCCAGCGTGAATATCGCGAAATATCAGCGGTTTGCGCCGCGCCGTCAATAGTGGTTCTATTGGCAAGCGGCGCACGCCGCTGAAATGAAGCGATATCCACGCCCTTCGGGTTAGCCGGATTTCCGCCCTGGCTGTGTTGCAACCCCTTGAAATAGTCCCGCTATTCCTGCGGGATTGCGCCTTGCCAGAACAAAAATCCGGCTAACTGGCGGTGCGGGATTTACGGGTCTACGCCCTAGACAGATTGCGCGCGGGTTGCTATAGAGCGCCTTCCTGCAATTCTGCAAATCTAACCTAGAAAGGTGGTGTAACCACATGCAGGTAACGGTTCGTGATAACAACGTCGAACAGGCGCTCCGTGCTCTGAAGAAAAAACTTCAGCGCGAAGGTGTTTTCCGTGAAATGAAGCTCAAGCAGCATTTCGAGAAACCCTCCGTCAAGAAAGCACGCGAGAAGGCCGAGGCCATTCGCCGTCAGCGCAAGCTGGCACGCAAGAAGATGCAACGCGAAGGTCTGCTGTAAGGCGGAACCGAAGCGGGCTCCGGTCCGTTTTTTGACGACCCCCGCATGCAAATGTGGGGGTTTGTCGTTTCTACCGCATCCAGAACCCGCGGTTCTTGATCTTCTTGCGCAGTTTTTCCTCGGGCTTGAACAGGTCGTCCTCGTCAATCAGCGCCCGCAATTTGTGTCCGCGTTTCTGGAACACCAGCCGTTTGAACGGCTCGTATTCCTTCAGCAGTTTCTTGATCCGGTTCGGCGCGCAGACCCGTTCCAGCGTCTCGATCACCGCATCGCTCTCGCGCGCATACAGCAACGGCAGCGCGCGATAGTGGCAGGTGGTTTTGCCGTCCAGATACCCCTTTGGCAGCGTATCCCGCCCGCCGCCGAGTGCATGGATAACCAGCGGCAGCGCGATCTGGTCCAGCCACGGGTCGAGCGACTGCCCGTCGAGTTCGGCTGGCGGGTTGTCGCGTATTTCGCGGGCGTATTCCAGAAACAGCGCTCCGAATGACTGCGGATCGGCGCCGAAGAAATATCCGGCGTTGAAATACAGGAACCGCTGCCAGTATTCGGCCGGCTGGCCCGTATCCAGCGAGGAATCGAAATCCAGCCCGAAACGGTCATACAGCGATTTCCAGATATCCGCATAGCCCGGACCATAGAGGTCCGGTTGCGGCCACGTCCCGCTGACTCTGCCCGATGCGGAGGGGCGCGCGAAGTCGAACGGCACCTCCGACAGTGGGCCGGTGAACAGCGTGTCGGTATCGAAAAACACGAAATTCTCGCCCGCCGGCAACAACGAGAGCGCCTCGATCTTGTTGCCATAGGGGTAGCTTTGCCCGAAAACCATATTGTCCAGCGGCAGGATCGTGGCGCCCAGCCGCTCCAGCTCCATACGCACCGCGGGGTTGGTGATCTGCGGATCGTCCTGCCACAAGGGCCCGGGCTGCGGCTCGGCCAGATAAACGGTATAGTCCCCGCCCGGATCCGCCGCCCGCAACGAGGCCATGAACACCAGCGCCTCGTATTCCAGCCGTCCGCCCTGAACGATTGCGAGTATGTTTTCCGGTCTAGACATGCCCACCGCTATGCCGCGAACCCTGCATGAATTCAAGCCAATATGCGGATTGCACTCGCGCGGCGGCTGGACTATACCGCGCTACAGGCACCCGTAGCTCAGCTGGATAGAGCGCTGCCCTCCGAAGGCAGAGGCCACAGGTTCGAATCCTGTCGGGTGCGCCATTTCCCTTGTTTCCGACCCTGTTCGCTGGCCGAAACAATCTCGGGTGCGGTGTTGTTCTTGGCATCGGGGCGATTTTGGCATAAACAGAATTCCGAATTCTGTTTTCCCGTTTTGTCGAGGTTTCACTTGTCCCCCGAATACCAGATTGCCGCCCTCTGGGTCAGCGGTTCGCTCAGTTACCTCGAACAGCTTTGCCTCGTTTCCTTCAGGGACGCCGGCCACCATGTGCGGCTTTATACCTATGACGAAGTGGGTAATATTCCCGAGGGAATCGAAGTGGCGGATGCCAACGAGGTTCTGTCGATGGACAACGTCATGGTCCACAAGCGCACAGGTAGCCCCGCGCTCCATTCCGATGTTTTCCGTTATAAGTTGCTGGAACAGAATGACCGCACTATCTGGGCCGACACCGATGCCTATTGTGTGAAGCGTTTCGAGCCGGTGGACGGCCATTTCTATGGCTGGGAGTCGGATTCGCATATCAACGGCGGCGTTCTCGCTCTGCCAGCCGACAGCGACACCTTGGGCGAATTGTTGACGCTGACCGAAGACGAGTTCGCCATTCCGTCATGGTATGGCAAGGAATATGAAAACGAGCTGATCGCGAAACGCGACGCGGGGAATCCTGTCCCGGCAGGCGAGCAGCCCTGGGGGGTCTGGGGGCCGCACGCGATCACCCATTTCCTGCACAAAACAGGCGAGGTGCGCTATGCCTTGCCGCGGGTTGCGCTCTATCCGTTTACCTTCAAAGAGCGGCGCAAGATGCTGAAGCCGGATACCGATGTGCAGGCCTATGTAACGCCCGAGACCTATTCGGTGCATCTGTATGGCCGGCGGATGCGGGCACGACTGGTGGAGCGCGAGGGCGGCATCCCCCATCCGCAAAGCCTGATCGGACAATTGTTGAAGAAACACAAGATTGATCCCGGGGCCGCGCCAATCATCAGAAAGGCACCGGAACCCGAGGTCGCGCCAGCAGCGAGCGAACCGCTGCCGGCCTCGGCGCGCTACGGGCGCGGGCAGCTCAACCTGACCGACCTGGCCGACAAATACGGTTCGGACAAGGGGTCGTCCAAACACCGGTATACCGAACTCTACAACATGTTGTTCCAGCCATTCCGGCATCGCAAGATCCGTTTCCTCGAAATGGGGTTGCAGATCGGCGGGCCGGAGCACGGCAAGAGCGCCGACCGCGAGACCACCGACCTGCCATCCGTGCGTATGTGGCTGGAGTATTTCACCAAGGCCGAGATTGTCGGGCTGGATATCTCGGATTTTTCGTGGTTCGAGGCAGACCGTTTCAGCTTCATCCGGTGCGACATGGACAAGCGGGAATACATCGACGCGGCGCTGAAGGATGTGGCGGATTTCGACATCATCATTGACGATGCGTCCCACGCCTCGCACCATCAGCAAAACGCGTTTTTGTCTCTGTTTCCGAAGCTGAAATCCGGCGGCCTTTATATTATCGAGGACCTGCGATGGCAGCCGAAAGCCTATGAACGCTCCGATATCAGCAAGACCGCCGAGGTATTCCAAAGCTATCTTTCGACCGGCGTTTTCAGCAACGCTGACGAAAATATCGCCGCCGAGATGAACACCCTGCGGGCGGATATCTCCGGCTGTTTCGTGTTTCAGGCAAAATACCAGAAAAAGCGCCGCGATCAGGTCGTAGTGGTGCACAAGCGGTGAACGGTTTCGGGAGCAGGGGCATATGAGAGAATACCAGATTGGAATGCTCTGGATCGGCGGCCCGCTCAGTTTTCTGGAGATATTGGCAATCCGGTCGTTTATCGATGCGGGGCATCACGTAAAGTTTTTTTCCTACGGGGATGTGCCCAATATTCCGGACGGTGTCGAGGTTTGCGATGCAAATACCGTATTGTCCGCCGACTCCTATCTTTCGCATAACCGCACCGGAAGCTTTACGCTTCATGCCGATCTGTTCCGCTATCATATGCTGGCCCAAAATGACCGGTTGATCTGGGTGGATACCGATGCGTATTGCCTGAAGCCGTTCAAGACCGGCACCGGACATTATTATGCCTTTCAGGCGCGCCGTTCTGTCGGCATCGGGGTAATTGGATTGCCCTCCGATAGCGAGGCGCTCGGCTTGCTGCTTGAATATACGCGTGACGAGTATGCAATTCCCGACTGGTTCGGTGCCGAATATCGTGCGCAACTGGAAGAAGCGTACAACAGGGGGGAACCGGTGCATGTTTCCGACCAGCCATGGGGAGCATGGGGACCGGCGGCTTTCACATATTTTCTGAACAGAACGGGGGAAATCCGCCACGCTTTACCGCGTGAAATATTGTATCCCTTCCGCTTTAACGAGCGACTTTTGATGCTGCGCCGGGGCTACGATGTTCATCAGCACATTACAGAAGACACAACGTCAATCCATTTCTATGGACACCGGATGCGGGTCAGAATAGCACGAAGGCATGACGGGATACCTCCTGTGCGGGGGCTGATCGGCAGACTGTTGAAAAAACACGGGATTGACCCCGGCGAGGCTCCAATCCGGACTGGCCTTCCGGCCAAGCGGGCCTGAGATGGATGAGCGATGAATAAACAGAAAACACTTGTAATTACCTGTATGAAGGACGAGGGCGCGTTTGTTCTGGAATGGGTCGCCTATCATCTGGCGATCGGAATTGACCACTTTCTTGTTTATACCAATGACTGTTCCGACGGGACCGACAGGATTATCCGGCGTCTTGAAACACTCGGGTACGCGACCCACCGCGACAATTTCAAGCGGGCGGGGCAACGGGCGAGCTACCAGATTCGTGCCTTCCGCAGGGCACGGCAAGAGCCGCTTCTCGATGAATACGAATGGACGGCAATCATCGATGTGGACGAGTTCATCAACATTCATGTCGGAAATGGAACCCTTGCCGATTTGATTTCGGCCAGTGGCGGGGCCGATATAATTTCGCTGGCATGGAGGTTGTTCGGAAACGCTGGAAACAGAAGCTACAGCGGAAACTTCCTGATCGACGATTTTACCCGTGCTGCCGCTGATTTCCGGCCCCGTCCGGCACAAGCCTGGGGTATGAAAAGCCTGTTCCGGACAGAAAAAGTGGAGGCGATGGGAACCCATCGTCCACGACGGGTTCGGGGTTCCGGGTGGAATGCGGTCAGATGGGTAAACGGAAACGGCGAGGAAATGCCCGAACGCTATCATGACAGCTTCTGGCGGTTTCATCAGGATACAATCGGGTACAAGCTCGCGCAGGTGAACCATTATGCTGTCCGGTATCAGGATACTTTTCTGTTAAAGTTCCAGAAAGGGATGGTGCACGGCGGGATGGAACGCGATGCCGAGTATTGGCGCCGGATGAATCTGAATGACCAGACGGATACCTCGATATTGCGGATGCGGCCGAAAATGAAGGAAATCTATGACAGGCTGCTCGAGGACCCGGAGTTGAAATCCCTTCACGAAGGGGCCTGCGACTGGCTGAAAACAAGAATTTCCGATGCCCGCAAGGATCCTGAACTCGAGGCATTGTATCACCGGTTATCGAAGGGGCGGGCACGTGGTTGAGCGGCAGCAGAACCTGGCGGATATGAACCAGTCCGAGTGGCGCACCTGGCTGGCCGATTTCGGGGCGGAGAACGGCTTCCACGAGGAACTCGGGCCGGATCACACGGCGCTGTTCGTGCAGGGAAACTCGACGTTGATCGTAACTTTCGAAAATCTGGATCATGTCTTCGAGCGTAGCGAAAGCAAGCTGCCTTGGGGGTTCGACTTTGTCCGTTCCCGCGGCTGGTCCATTCTCGGGTTGATGGCCCATGACTGGACCTGGTATCGGGATGGAAACGTGCATGACTTTTTCGACCGGCTTCGGGACGAGGGTTTCTTCGCGAAGTTCGAAAAGGTGGTGTTCTACGGCGCCTCGATGGGGGGCTATGCCGCCTGTGCTTTTGCGGCAGCGGCACCCGGATCCACGGTTATTGCGATCAGTCCGCAGGCCACGCTGGACCGGACCGTTGCGAGCTGGGAAACCCGGTATCGCAAGGCCTGGGTGCGGGATTTCGAGGACCGGTACGGATACGCGCCGGATATGCTGCAATCGGCGCAGAAGGCCTATCTTTTCTATGATCCGCTGGCGCCGCTGGACGCCATGCATATGGCGCTGTTCCGCGGGGACCATATCAACAAGCTGAAGTGCCGGTTTCTGGGTCACCGTATCGCGTCTGCAATGCAGGGGATGGGTATCCTGAAGCCTGTGGTCGAAGGCTGCGTGGATGGTTCTTTGGGACCGGCAGAGTTTTACCGGTTATTGCGCAACAGGCGCGAATTTCCCAGATACCTGAAGGACTTGCTGCTACGCCTCGATCAGTTGAACAGGCCCGGTTTGATGGTGCTATACTGTGAATACGTTCTTGCACGTCGCAGGGGGCCGGCGTTCCGGAAGCGGCTGAATCAGGCGCGCAAACAACTGGAGAAACGGTGATGGCGGACACCCCGAAACTTCCGAAGCGTGCGCGACGGCGCAAACATGTGCTGGCTGGCTTGCCGCCCGAAGTGGTCAAAGCCAAGCGCGAGACCGCCAAAATCATGCGCTATGCCGATACAGGCGACTTGTTTGGCGAGTCTCCGCCCCGGGAACTGCTGACCGACTATAAAATTGCCGAAGCGGATTTCGATCTGTTTTCGCGTATACAAAACAAATATGCGGGACGGGCGGGAAATATCGCGCGCTGCTGGAACCGCGCGCAGCTGTATTTTCCCGAACTTGTCAGTCCCGATGCCTCGCGTTCCTCTGTTCTGGAATTGTCGACTGCACACGGTGCCATGCTGGAGATTTTCCGTCATTTCGGGCATGAGGTAATGGGAACGGATTATGCGAACATGGTTTCAGAGAAACATCCGGGCGGGAGCGCTATTTACCGTCGCGTAAATGATGCGGCGTTCAAGCGGAAAACGGATGATTACGGCCTGAATATCGACGATGACGACATGATAGACTGGCCCTACCGTCCCATTATCGACGCTATAGATTTGCCGGTAACGCTGTTTGATGCGGGCATTACTCCTTATCCGTTCGACGACAAGCAATATGATTATGTCATGTGCTTTCAGGCAATCGAACATTACTGCCATCCGCGGGACTGGATGCAGCTGGTTGACGAATTTTGCCGGATTGCACGGAAATCGGTATTTATCATGCTTAATCCGATGCAGAAAAAACTTGCCGAAGACGCGGAATACAGCACCGAATTCAACCGGTTTCGCCTAGGGATGCGGAATTTCCGCAAGAACGGGTTTGTTTGCACGTCCTGCCATATCCACTGGTCACAGGTTCTGGGTTTCAAGCTTACCGCAAAGGATGTGTAGCGGATGCTTGTCATTCACATAGGATCTCCGAAAACCGGCACCACCGCATTGCAGAGCTATCTGTTCAACAACGAGGATGCCTTGCGTTCCGGTGGCGTGAATTATATGCGTGCGGCCAGAACGCATATTGCGCATAATCCGTTGCCGGCCCAGATACTGAAAGACGCAGGCGCGCCTCTCTGGCGGGCAATTGCCGATGAATATGCCGCGTCCCCCGATTCCACGCATATTATATCGAGTGAAATCCTGTTCCGGATTATTGTGGCAAGAAAGCTGGACACTCTCGTGCCCGCCGACCTGCGCAGGAACACCAGGGTGGTTTGTTATCTGCGGCCGCAAGACAGCTATATCGAGGTGTTGTATAAACAGTTGCTCAAGAATAACCGGGTGCCCGCTGACCGGAAAGGCTTCATGCAGGCAATCCGGCCCCGTTTGAATTATACGCAAATCCTCGATGCTTATGCCGATATATTCGGCGCCGATAACATTCTGGTCCGTCCTTTCGTGCGCGACCGTCTGGAAAACCGCGACATTGTCAGTGATTTCACTTCGCTGATCGGCGCCGGAAAGCTGGAAAATCCGGCACCCGAAGCCGACAATACCAACAAGACCCTTTCGGCCGAGTTGTCCGAGATGCTCGCCGGTCTCGGGCAGAATACGGAGTTCAATACCCGCGAGGTTATCCGGGAGTTGATCGCGATGGACCGGCCCGAAATTTTCCGGTCGGGTGATGTATATACACCGTCACAGAAATTCGCCCTGTTGCAGGACCTCGCCGCAGAAAACACCGGACTGGTCGAACGGTATCTGCCTGAACACCGCGATCTGTTTCTGGTGGATGAGGATGCCGACCCCCCGGTGGATGTTCCCGATGAAACCACTCCGGAACAACGTTGGAGTGTAGCGTTTTCCGCTTTGATGGCGGCGGTTGATACTATCCACAAAAGGAATATGGAACTGGCTGCAGCGCCGCGCGAAGCAGACCCGCCGGAGGGTGCGGGACAGGCTCCGAGCTGGTATCACGAAATATATGTTGGCGGTCCGAGCGCCGGATTTTACCACAAGTTCGAAAACTATGCGGCCTCTTTCGTCAACCGTGGCTCTGAACGCCTGCTGGTCACTTTCGACAATCTGCACAATGCCGGCAACAAGCAACTGGATCGTGAACCATGGGCCCAGAAATTTTGCGCTGATCAGGGCTGGTCACATCTTGGAGTATATGCCCAGACACCTACGTGGTTTCGTGACAATGCCCTGATTTCCTTTATGGAGGATCTGCGCGACCGCGATTTCTTCCGGCAGTTCGGGGCAGTGGCCTTTGCCGGAACCTCGATGGGCGGGTTTGCGGCCCTGACCTTCTCCGTGCTGGCCCCTGGTGCAACCGTGGTAGCGTTCAGCCCGCAATCGACACTGGATACCGCATTGGTGCCGTGGGAGCACCGCTTCGCCAAGGGGCGTGCCGCCGACTGGACATTGCCCTATTCCGATGCTGCCGAACAGACGGCTGCGGCTTCGAAAGTCTATGTTGTCTACGATCCGTTTGTAGTGAATGACCGGAAGCATTTCGAACGCCTGTCCGGCGACAATATCGTCGGTTTGCGCGCGGTTGGCCTGGGGCACAAATCCGCCCTTCTTCTGAATCGCATGGGCCATCTGAAAATGATCATGGATGGCTGTATTCGCGAAACGCTCGATCCGATGGATTTCTACCGTGCTATCAGGGACCGCAAGAACATTTATCTGTATCGCATGAATATGGAAGGGTTCCTGAAAGAGCGGGGCAAGGAGTCGCTGATTCCGCGCTTCAGCAAGGCTTTCAAGCAAAGGCGGCGTAAGACGGCAGCGTCCTAAAACACCGGTTCCTCCGGCACATCCGGCGCTTTCGGATACACCACCGGTGCCTCCTCCCACGACGGGTTGTCCCGCTCGAACCCCTCCGGCACGGCGTCCGGCCCGTCCATGAAAATCTGCGATCCGAAATAGTGCAGCCGTCGCGACAGCGCCCGCATCCGCTCGCCGGTGATTTCGTCGAACAGGGCGCGGTATTCGGTGTTTTGCAGCAGGCTGTCGATACGGGCGCGGTGCGCGGCAACGCAGCTT
>JALSHL010000120.1 GCA_026982255.1 Paracoccaceae bacterium
CCTGATGTTTCAGCCCCGCCGACACCGCTTCATACAGCGGATCGCTGCCCCCTGCCGCGCCGAATGTGTGACGGTAGTTGCGCCGGAAACGGGCGATGGCGGCCTCGTCCAGAATGACTTCGGACACGGGGGCCAGTTCCACCCGCTCGACCTTCTCGATGGTGCGCTGGCTCTCGGGGTCGAAGCGCCGCGCCCCGTCCAGCACATCCCCGAACAGGTCGAGGCGCACCGGCCCGCTGGCGCCGGGCGGAAAGATATCGATCAGCCCGCCGCGAATGGAAAAATCCCCCGGTTCCATCACCATCGGCGCGGGGGCGAACCCCATACGCGCGAAATAGGATTTCAGCGCCTCCAGATCGAGCCGCTTTCCGACCACCGCCGTAAAGCTCGACGCGCCGATGACATCGCGCGCCGGCACCCGCTGCGTGGCGGCATTGAGGGTGGTCAGAACCACCGAGCGGCGCGAAAACCCGTCCGCCAGCGCCGCCAGCGTTGCCATGCGCCGCGCCGAGACATCCGCATTGGGCGACACACGGTCATAGGGCAGGCAATCCCACGCCGGAAACTCCAGCACCGGCAGGTCGGGGGCGAAAAACCGCAAGGCCTCGCGCATCGCCGCAAGGCGGGCGTCGTCGCGCGCCACATGGATCACCGGCCCGTCGGCCCGCGCCACCAGTCCGGCCACCAGATGCGCGTCATAGCCTTCCGGCGCGCCGCCGGTCAGCACCGTTTCCCTGCCAAGCGGTTTCATCTGCTGTTAAACCTTTTCCTCGCTGTCCGCCTGCTGGCGCGCCCACATGGCGGCGTAGCGCCCGCCCTTGGCAAGCAGCGCGTCATGGGTGCCCTCCTCGATCACATGGCCCTTGTCCAGAACGATGATCCGGTCGGAATTCACAACCGTGGACAGGCGGTGCGCGATGGTGATCACCGTGCGCCCGCGCCCCATGGCCTCCAGCGCCTCCAGAATCCCCTGTTCGGTTTCGGAATCGAGCGCCGAAGTCGCCTCGTCCAGCAGCAGGATCGGCGGGTTTTTCAACAGGGTGCGGGCAATCCCGACCCGCTGTTTTTCCCCGCCCGACAGCTTCAGCCCCCGTTCGCCCACCGTGGTATCGTATCCGTCCGGCAGGCTTTCGATGAAATCGTGGATCTTGGCCGATTTCGCCGCCTCGATGATCTCCGTGCGGCTGGCGTCGGGGCGACCGTATGCGATGTTGTAATAGATCGTGTCGTTGAACAGCACCGTATCCTGCGGCACCACGCCGATACTGGCGCGCAGGCTGGATTGCGTCACGTCGCGCACATCCTGCCCGTCGATTTTCAGGCTGCCGCCGTTGACGTCGTAAAACCGGAACAGCAACCGCCCGATGGTCGATTTGCCCGCGCCCGAAGACCCGACAACCGCCACGGTCTGCCCCGCGCAGACACACAGGTTGAAATCCTCCAGAATGATGCGTTCGGGATCATAGCCGAAGTCCACATGCTCGAACCGCACCTCGCCGCCGGTAACCACCAGCGGCTTTGCATCCGGCTTGTCCACGATCTCGGCTGGCTGGCCGAGCAGGTCGAACATCTCGCCCATATCCACCAGGGCCTGCCGGATCTCGCGGTAAACCGTGCCGAGGAAGTTCAGCGGCATCGTGATCTGGATCATATAGGCGTTGACCATGACGAAATCCCCGACGGTCAACGTGCCGTCCTGCACCCCGCGCGCCGCAAGGAGCATCACCGCCACCAGTCCGGTGGTGATAATCACCGATTGCCCGAAATTCAGCAGCCCCAGCGTATAATTCGTCTGGATCGCCAGTTTCTCGTAACCGGCCATGGATTCGTCATAACGGCGTGCCTCGCGCTCTTCGGCATTGAAATACTTGACGGTTTCGTAGTTGAGCAGCGAGTCGATGGCCTTCTGGTTCGCCTCGGTATCCTGCCGGTTCATGGCGCGGCGGATCTGCACGCGCCATTCGGTGATGCGGAAGGTAAACCAGACATAGAGCGCGATGGTCACCACCACCACGGCCAGATAGCGCGCATCGAAAATCGTATAGAAAATGATGCCGACCATGGTCAGTTCCAGTATCAGCGGCCCGACCGAGAACAGCATGAACCGCAACAGGAACTCGACCCCCTTCACCCCGCGTTCGATGATCCGAGACAGCCCGCCGGTCTTGCGCGTGATGTGATAGCGCAGCGACATGGCGTGGATATGCTGGAAGGTTTCCAGCGCCAGCCGGCGCAAGGCCCGCTGCCCGACCTTGGCGAAAATCGCGTCGCGCAACTGGTTGAACCCGACGCCGAGCAACCGCATGACGCCATAGGCAATCACCAGCGCAATGGCGCCGGTCACGAACATGAATTCCGGCGTCCCGTCCTCGCCCGACAGGGTATCGACCGCGCCGCGGAAAAAGAAGGGTGTGGTGACGGTGAACACCTTGGCCAGCACCAGCGCGATCATCGCCAGCACCACCCGCACCTTGATGGCCGGATGTCCCGCGGGCCACAGATAGGGAATGACGCGCCGGATGGTGCGGATGGCGCTGCGCCGCTCCTCGGCGGTTTCGCTGGAATTGCTGCTCATGACTCTGTCCTTTTGATAGACGCCCTAGATAAGACGTCCGGACCGAAAGAGCCAGCCCCGCACAGGCGGATTATTCATCCGGCAGCACAAACACCTGACCGGGATAGATCAGGTCGGGGTCGCGTATCTGGTCCCTGTTGGCGGCGAATATCTGGTGGTATTTCAACCCTTCGCCATAACGTCCCGTGGCAATCACCCAGAGCGAGTTGCCCGGCTGCACAGTATAGACCGCCTGCCCCTCATCCGCAGCCTGCTCCTGCGCTTGCTGGACATCGGCCGGAAAGGCGCGCTGGAACGGGGTTTCCATGCGGCTGGCGACCTCGCCGTCCGGTCCGATTTCGTCGGCGCGCAGAGTGTAGTTCCCCGCCTCGACCCCGTCGAGAATCACCTTCCAGGTGCCGCTGGCGGAAATCTCGGTTTTGTCCATCGGCTCGTTGTCCACATAGACAATCACCGTATGGCCCGGCGTGCCGCGACCGGCCACCGAGGCCTCGCCGGTTTCCTCGTAGGAGACGCTGTCGATGCTGATCTGGTCCAGAGTCGGCTGGCCGCCGGACTGCACCACGACGACCTCGTCCTCGGTCGCCTTGACGATCACCGGCGCTGTTTCTTCGGGGGCTTCCTCGGCCGCTTCGGATTTCAGCGTCGGCAGCACGAGGATACTCTCGTCGGAAAATACCGGCTGCCCGTCCACCTCGGTTTCCAGCGCGATATTTTGCGCTTCGCCCTGATCGTCCATCTGCACGATGGCGACAAATTCACCCGAGGAATCCGCCACTGCCTCGCCGATCACCTTGCCGTTTGATTTGATGATAACCGTGGTATTCGGCGCGGCAGTGCCCGCGATCACGGCCATACCGTTGTTGTCTACCCGCACCACGTCGAAGGTGGGCTTTTCCGCTTCGACCGTGGCGGCAACGTCGCCGCCGTTTATGATTTCCGCAACCGTTGCGGTTTGCGATCCGGCTGCGTCTTCCGTCGCCGTGACCGG
>JALSHL010000121.1 GCA_026982255.1 Paracoccaceae bacterium
TCGTGCCGGTCATGTTATAGATCAGGCTGAACCGGTTGGCGTCATCGGTGATCCCCAGCCAGACAAAGATATTGTTCAGCACCCCCTGGCTCTGCAACATGGCAATCCACGCGGTCGTGCGCACCAGCAGCGAGGTCCAGAACGGCAGCAACACCAGAATCATCAACAGGTTCGACTGGCGCATCGGCAGGTTCGCCAGCAACCACGCCACCGGATAGCCGAGGATCAGCGTCGCGATCGTCACCACCGCCGAAATTATGATCGTCTTGACGAACAGATAGACGTAAATCCGGTCCTGCTCCGGCAGACGCTCGAAGGATCCGTCCGCCTTGTATTCATAATCCAGCGCCGCGGCATAAAACGCCGGCGAGTATTTCATCGAGGAAATCTTCATCGCCTGCCACAACTCGATATCGGCCCAGTCCTCGTCGATATCCAGCAGCGCCTCGCGGAACGGCGGTTCCAGCTTCGCAGCCTTGCGTGCGGTCTTGGTAAACATCGACCGGCTGCCCGACAGCTCGCGGTTCACCCGCGTCGCCACCCGTCCGATGGTCTTTTCCTGCCGCGTCACGATCAGGTCGGCCACCAGCGCGGCGAACATCTCCTCGGTCGGCTCGGTCTCCACATCCCAGTCCGCCAGAACGGCGGTTGTCTGCGGCATGTATTTCGAGAACGTATCGTTCTTGACCCCCTGCACCATCAGCGCCGCAATCGGCACGACGAAGCTGGCGATAATGAAAAACAGCAGCGGAGCCACCAGCCCGAAGGCCCTTGCACGGCTTACAAAAAGAGCTTGCGCAAGCTTCTTTTTCAAAGGCGTGCCATCTGCGGCTAATACAGGTCCGGTGTCACTGGTATCGGTCATGGGCGGTCTTTCACAAAAGGAAACAGGAGGGACCGGAAGGCCCCTCCCGCAATTTTCTTACTTCGCCAGCCAGGCGTTGAAACGCTCGTTGAGCTGGTCGGCATTGTCCGCCCAGAACTCGAAGTCGTTGACCAGAGCATTGGCCAGATTGGCTTCGGCGGTCGGCATATGCGGACCCATTTCGGTTTTGCCGTCGCTGTAAAGACCGACAAGCGCCCCCGAGGATTTACGCGCCGGACCATAGGAAATCCACGACGCCTGATCCGCCAGACGCTGCGTGTCTGTCGAGAAGGCGATGAAGTCCAGCGCCAGATCCTTGTTCGGGGCACCTTTCGGAATGACCCAGAGGTCGAAGTCCATGATCTGGCCGTCCCAGATAACCTCGAACGGTTTGCCCTCGGCCACGGCTGCGTTGAAGATACGGCCGTTGTAGGCGGTGGTCATGGTAACTTCGCCATCCGCCAGCAGCTGCGGCGGCTGTGCGCCGGCTTCCCACCAGACGATGCTGTCCTTGATGGTGTCCAGTTTCGCGAACGCACGGTCGACACCTTCGTCGGTGGACAGAACATCGTAAACCTCGTCCGCCGGAACACCGTCAGCCATCAGCGCCATTTCCAGGTTGGCTTTGGCACCCTTGCGCATACCGCGTTTGCCCGGGAAATCGGCGAGGTTGAAGAAATCGTCGATGCTGTCAACGCCGGTGGTTTTCGAGGTATCAACCGCGAAAATGGTCGACCAGACGATGTTCGCAACAGCACAATCCTGCAGCGCCCCTTCGATAAAATCTTCCTCGGCCGGTGTCCCGTCCGGGGCCGGCGGCAGGATGGACTTGTCGATTTCTTCCAGCAGGCCCTCGTCACAACCGCGCACGGCGTCGGACAGCTCCACATCGACCAGATCCCAGCTGACGTTGCCAGCCTCGACCTGCGCCTTGATTTCGGCCAGACCGCCGTTGTAATCCTCGGAAACGATGGTGTTTCCGGTCATTTCCATCCACGGCTTGTGATAGGCCTCGACCTGCGATTTCGTATATGCGCCACCCCAGGATACGACGGTAATCGTGCCGGCGGTCGCGGCAACAGTGCCAACAGCCAGCAGAGCGGTTGCACTGTAAAGAACGTTCTTGAGCTTCATTGAGCTTCTCCCTGTTTCACCCGTTGAATTCACCCCCGCGCCACGGGCAAGACAAGCGCGGGAAACGGCCGCCGCGCACGCGCGGCAGCACAAAACTCTATGCGTCGAGCGCGCGGCAATCCTCGGTATGCCAGCTCACCACGGTTTCCTCGCCCACCACCAGATGCTTGTGGCCGTGCGCGTTCGGCACCTTGACGATGAAATCGTCATGCCCCGAAACCGTCAGGCGGCAACGGATATGATCGCCCAGATAAATCAGTTCCTGCACCAGCGCCGAAGTGGTATTCGGCCCGTCGGCATTGAGCGCCACCCGTTCCGGCCGGATCGACAGCATGGTCGGCTCTCCGACACCGCCACAATTCACGGCCAGCGCACGAGAGGTCATACCCCCTTCCACCTCGACCAGAACATTCTCGCCCTCGACAGCCTTCACCACCCCTTTGAGCTGGTTGTTCTCGCCGATAAACTGCGCCACGAAGGCATTTTCGGGCCGTTCATACAGGTCATCCGGCGTCGCGAGTTGCTGGATACGCCCGTTCTCGAACACCGCCACGCGATCGGACATGGTCAACGCCTCGGACTGGTCATGCGTCACATAAACCACCGTGATGCCAAGCTGTTCATGCAGGTGCTTGATCTCGTATTGCATATGCTCGCGCAACTGTTTGTCGAGCGCGCCCAGCGGCTCGTCCATCAGCACCAGTTCCGCATCGAACACCAGCGCGCGGGCCAGCGCGATCCGCTGCTGCTGCCCGCCCGAAAGCTGCGCGGGACGACGGTTGATGAAATCCCCCATCTGCACCATGTCCAGCACGCGGCGCACCTTGTCCTCGCGTTCGGATTTACCCATACCGCGCACTTCCAGCGGGAAAGAGAGGTTCTCCCCCACCGTCATATGCGGAAACAGCGCGTAATTCTGGAACACCATGCCGATACCGCGCTTGTGCGGCGGAATATTGTTGATCGGCTTGCCGTCGAGCAGGATATCCCCGTGCGTCGCCACCTCGAACCCCGCCAGCATCATCAGGCAGGTAGTCTTGCCGGAACCCGACGGCCCCAGCATGGTGACAAACTCGCCCTTGGCAATTCTGAGGTTGAGGTCTTTGACGACCAACACTTCGCCGTCATAGCTTTTCTGCACGCGGTCAAAGACCACGAAGGCGTCTTCGGTACTATCCAGTGACAAACTCTTCTCCAAAACCCTGTTGCAAGCATGCGCCGGTGGCGCGGCGATCTCCGTCGCTATGGCCCAAGCCTAGCAGGCTTGCTCGACATGTTGCAACGGGCAACGTCGGGATTCCGGCAAAAACCGACATTTCGGCGCGCGGGAGCGCCAATCGCCCTGCCTGCACTGGCGCTTCGGGCGCCGATCCCCTACATAGGCCCAAACACCGCAACGGAGACCCAATGTCCGAGATCCTCGTCAAACTCGAAGTCGCCCAGCCCCGCCGCATGTTCGGGGTAATCCTCCTGTTCGGCCTCGGCCTGACCATGCTCTATATCTCGGCCAGCAGCCCCCCC
>JALSHL010000122.1 GCA_026982255.1 Paracoccaceae bacterium
ATGCGATTTTTCCGCAAGCTGGTCAATGGGATAGCCGCGATAGAGCAGCTCCCCCTTGTCGCCGTCGATATAGGTGATGGCGGATTCACAGGACGCGGTGGAGGTAAACCCCGGGTCGTATGTGAAAACGCCGCCCTGGCCGTAAAGTTTCTGGATATCGATGACATCCGGTCCCAGAGACGGGCTGCGCATCGGCAGTTCCAGGGTCTTGTCGTCGAAGGACAGGGTCGCGTTGGTTTTTTCGGATGTCATAGTCTACCTCACCTTGGCCCGGCCGGACGGCGGGGCACTCTGCACATAATCGCAAACCGTAAAGAAGCCCTTACCGCCTGCGATATGCAGGTCTAGCGCGAGGCATCCTCCAGCCGTGCGATGCTTTCATCTTTTCCGAGCAGCACCATCATTTCGAATACGCTCGGCGACACGGTCCGGCCCGTCAGGGCCGCCCGGAGGGGCTGCGCGACCTTGCCGAGTTTCAGCCCTTCGGCTTCGGCAAATTCGCGGACTTCCGCCTCCAGATTTTCTTGTGTCCAGCTAACATCTCGCAGGCGCGAAGTCAATCTGTTCAGCATACCACGGGATACCGTATCAAGGAATTTTTTCGCCTTCTCGTCCGGTTCGAACGGACGCTGACCGAGGAAAAAATACGCCATATCAATAAGTTCGTGGAATGTCTTGGCCCGTTCTTTCAGGCTGTCCATGGCCTGCATAAACATCTCGCGCTCACGATCTGTCAGCGGAGATTTATGTTGCGATGCAATAAAAGTTTCAAGCTGGGCCAGCAATTCGGAATTTTCCATCGCGCGGATATGCTGGCCGGACAGGTTCTCCAGCTTCTTGAAATCGAATCGCGCGGGGGATTTGCCGATGGCCTCCAGATTGAACCACTCGATGGCCTGTCCGGTGGTGAAGAAATCGTCGTCGCCATGGCTCCACCCGAGCCGCGCAAGGTAGTTCCGCATCGCCTCGGGCGGATAGCCCATGTCCCGGTAGGCCTCGACCCCGAGCGCGCCGTGGCGTTTCGACAGTTTCGCCCCGTCCGGCCCGTGGATCAGCGGGATGTGGGCAAAAACCGGCAGCTCCCAGCCCATGGCCTGATAGATCAGGGTCTGGCGCGCGGCATTTGTCAGATGGTCGTCACCGCGGATCACATGGGTGACGCCCATGTCGTGATCGTCCACCACCACGGCCAGCATATAGGTAGGGCTGCCGTCGGAGCGTAGCAGAACCAGGTCGTCCAGCGTTTCGTTTTTCCATGTCACGCGCCCCTGCACCTTATCCTCGACAACGGTTTCGCCATCGCGCGGAGCCTTCAGGCGCACCACATAGGGGGCATCGGGTGCCTCGGCCGGATCCGCGTCGCGCCAAGGCGAGCGGAACAGCGGCGGGCGTTTTTCCGCACGGGCCTGCGTGCGGAAAGCATCGATTTCCTCTTTGGTGGCATAGCATTTATAGGCGCTGCCGTTGGCCAGCATCTCGGCCGCAACGGCGGCGTGACGCCCGGCGTTTTCGAACTGGCTGACCGGCTCGCCGTCCCAGTCGAGGCCGAGCCAGCGCAGCCCTTCGTAAATCGCCTCGGTCGCCTCGGGGGTCGAACGGGCACGGTCTGTATCCTCGATCCGCAACAGGAATTTGCCGCCGTTGTGGCGGGCATACAGCCAGTTGAACAGCGCGGTGCGCGCGCCGCCGATATGCAGGAAACCGGTGGGCGAGGGGGCAAAGCGGGTGACGACTTCGGACATGGGATTAACCTTCTGGTAACCGGAACAGGGATAGGGTCCGGAGGCTTTTAGGCCATTATTGGTATGGAGAACAAGGGCAGTGCCGATTTCCCGCTGCATCAGCGCGCTGGAAATCCAGCGCCCGCATTTTTTCCTGTGGGTTCCGGTGTTTTTCGGCCTCGGGATCGCGCTCTATTTCGCATGGCCGGTGGAGCCTTCGAATGCGGTATCCGTGTCGGCTTCGGGAATGGCCGCAGGTATGTGGATGTTGCGCGGCACCGGAATACTGCGCCTGTGTCTGGCGACGGCACTGGCGCTGATGCTTTCCGGTTTCGGTTACAGCGCGTTGCGCACAGCGCAGGTTGCGGCGCCGGTGCTGGAGTGGCGCTACTACGGACCGATCGAGGGGCGGGTGATCGGGCTGGACCGTTCTGCCAGCAATGCCCCGCGCGTTCTGCTGGATCAGGTCTATCTGCCGGAAATCGACCGGAAAAACACGCCGGAACGGGTTCGGGTCTCGCTACAGGGACCGATTGCCAAAGGGGTGCTGCATGCCGGCGCACGGATCGCCACCACCGGCAGCCTGTCGCCGCCGGGCGCGCCGGTGGAGCCGGGTGGCTTCGACTTCCGCCGCATGGCGTGGTTCATGCAACTGGGCGCGGTCGGCTATACCCGCAATCCGGCACTGCGGGCGGGGCCGCCGGACGACGGGGGCGGAACCGCGATTTTCCGGATCCGCATGGCCATTTCCGATGCAATCCGCACACGCATTCGGGGGCAGGAGGGAGCCTTTGCAGCCGCCATTCTGACCGGTGACCGCTCGGCCATCGATCCGGCGGTGATGGACAGCCTGCGACGAGCCAATCTGGCGCATTTGCTGGCAATTTCCGGTTTGCACATGGGGTTACTGTCGGGATTCGTTTTTGCGGTCTTGCGTAGCGGCCTGTCGTTGTTGCCGCGGATTGTCCTGCGCTATCCGGTCAAGAAAATCGCCGCCGTGATGGCAATCGTGGCGGGGTTCGGCTATCTGCTGTTGTCGGGCGGTAATGTGGCGACTCAGCGGGCCTTTGTCATGACCTCTGTCGTGCTGATGGCGGTGGTTCTGGACCGCCCCGCCTTTACCCTGCGGGCGGTGGCGGTGGCGGCGGTCATTGTGCTGTTGTTGAAACCCTACAGTCTTCTGGAGGCGGGCTTCCAGATGTCCTTTGCCGCCACCTCCGCTCTGATTGTCACCTACGAAGGCCTGCGGAAAAACCGTTTCTGGCAGGCGCTGGGGCAGGGGCGATGGCGGTATATCCGGCCGGTGCTGGCGGTGGTGGTGACATCGGCGATTGCAGGGGCGGCGACCGCACCGGTTTCGGCCTTCTACTTCAACCAGATTTCGCAATACGGGCTGGCGGCAAACCTGTTGGCGGTGCCGGTGACGGGGCTGGTGATCATGCCTGCGGCCGTGATCGCCGCCCTGCTGTTCCCCCTCGGGTTGGAGGGGCTACCCCTGTGGGTGATGGGCAAGGGGATAGGCTGGATCCTGTCGGTGGCCGGATATTTCGCGGGGCTTGGAAACTCGGTGCTGCTGGTCAAATCCGCGCCGGTGGCGGTTTTCGCGGTGATGGTGGCGGGAATGGTCTGGTTTATCGTCTGGCAGGGGCGGGGGCGATGGTTCGGCCTGCCGGTGTTCCTTGTGGCCTTGATTCTGTGGGGATATGCCCCCCGTCCGGCGGTTCTGGTGGCGGAGTCCGGTCGGCTGGCCGGTGTCATCGTGGACGGCGCACGGGTATTCAACAAACCGCG
>JALSHL010000123.1 GCA_026982255.1 Paracoccaceae bacterium
CGTTGCTTCAACCGTCTCAAAGACTGGCGCTCGTTGTCGTTGCGAACCTTCCGATGCCCCGAAACCTTCCTCGCAGCCGCTCACCTCGCCGCAATCGTCATTTGGTATTTATGAGTCTACGCCCTAGTAGGTGCGGATCAACCCGACTAGCCGCCCTTGCACCTTGACCTGATCGTCGCGATAGACACGGGTTTCATAGGCCGGATTGGCGGCCTCTAGCGCAATCGAGCTGCCGTGTTTGCGCAGGCGTTTCAGGGTGGCTTCCTGACCTTCGACCAGCGCGACGACAATATCGCCGTTGTCGGCGGTGGCCTGCTCGCGGATTACCACGATATCGCCGTTGTTGATCCCCGCGTCGATCATCGAGTCGCCCTTGACCTCCAGCGCGTAATGCTTGCCGGAACTCGACAACATGGAGCCGGGAACGGCGACGTTGTGGGAGACTTCCTGAATGGCCTCGATCGGGGTGCCGGCGGCGATCCGGCCCATGACCGGAATTTCCATCGCATCCACATCGACCGGAAGCGCCGCGGGCGGCGGGTCCACGCGCCCGCCCTGCACGACCGAGGGCTTGAATCCCCCCCCTTCGATGGACTCCGGCAGGCGAACAATTTCGATGGCGCGGGCACGATGGGCAAGACGGCGGATGAAGCCGCGTTCCTCCAGCGCCGTGATCAGGCGGTGGATGCCGGATTTCGAACGCAGATCGAGGGCTTCTTTCATTTCGTCGAACGACGGCGGCACACCTTCATCCTGCAGGCGTTTGTGAATGAATTGCAGCAGGTCCAGTTGTTTGCGTGTCAGCATTGTCCGCCTCCGAAGTTGTGAAAACCACTCGTAATCGCCTAACGTTCTACAAGTGTTCCCGTTTTGTGTCAACTACGGAAAGTTTCAGGACAGTCGTATGAATGACACTTTCGCGCCGGCCTCCTGTGCCGGATCGTCGGGTGGACGGACCAGCAAGGCGTTCGCTTGCCCGAGAATACTCAGCAAGGCACTGTCCTGCCGCTCGAACGGCGTGACGAGTGGTCCGTCCGGGCCAATTGTGACGCGGGCGCGCATGTAGTGTTCGCGCCAGCCGTTCTTGCGCATCGGTGCGGCCAGTGTTCCGGTCTCGCGCGGCAGGGCTTGCGGTGCAAAACCGAGCATCACATCGACCAGCGGGCGTAAAAATATATGGCCGCAAACCATCGAGGATACCGGATTGCCCGGCAAACCGACCATCGGCACATCGCCCAGCCGCCCCGCCATCAGCGGTTTGCCCGGTTGCAGGGCGACCTTGTAGAATCCCAGATCCATGCCCCGCTCCACCGCCACCGAATGCACCAGATCGTGGTCCCCGACCGATGCGCCGCCAATGGTGACGATCAGGTCGGCACCGGCAGCCATGTCGAGGACCTGCATCAGGCTTTCGGGCGTGTCGCGGGCAATCGGCAATATGCGTGCATCGGCGCCCTGTTGTTCCAGCAGGGCCTTGAGACCGAAACTGTTGGACGAGATTATCTGGTCCGGGCCGGGGGTGTCGCCGGGCATGACCAGTTCGTTGCCGTTCGACACCAGCGCTACGACCGGTTTGCGATAGACGGGGACCTCGGCGATATTCATCGCGGCCAGAAGCGCCACATCGGCAGGGGTCAGGCGGCGCGGGGCCCCGAACGGGTCGCCCTTGGCAAAATCGCCGCCGGCGGGGCGGATATAGGGGCCTGCGTCGCGGTTCGCGCTGACGGTGATGGTATCGCCCTCGCGAGTCACGTCCTCCTGAATCACCACGCAATCGGCACCATCGGGCACAGGGGCTCCGGTGAATATCCGCACGGCCTCGCCGGAATTCAGGCGGCCGTCGAACCGCTTTCCGGCGGCGGATTCGCCAATGACGCGCAGGGTCATGCCCGGCTGTGCCTCGGCATTGATCACCGCATAGCCATCCATGGCCGAGGAGGAAAACGGCGGTTGCGTCAGGCGCGCGTGGACGGTTTCGGATAGCACGCGACCGGCGGCCTCGACCAGCGGCACCCGCTCGGTTTCACGCGGGGATCCAAGGGCAAGAACCCGTTCGAGTGCTTCGGCAACGCTGATCATCATCCGGCCTCGAACAGACCGGATTTTCCGCCGTCTTTCAGCACCAGCCGGACGTCGGAAATCACCATGCCCTTGTCCACGGCTTTCACCATGTCATAGACGGTGAGGGCGGCGACGCTGACGGCGGTCAGGGCCTCCATCTCCACACCGGTCTGGCCGGTGGTTTTGACTGTGGCCTCGATGTCGATGGCGCTGTTTTCGGGATCGGCCGTCAGTTCCAGCGCCACCTTCGACAGCGCCAGCGGATGGCAGAGCGGGATCAGGTCGTGGGTTTTCTTGGCCGCCATGATGCCGGCCAGACGGGCGACGCCCAGCACATCGCCCTTTTTCGCCCGCCCTTCGGTCACCAGCGCCAGTGTTTCCGGCTGCATGGTGATTTTACCGCGCGCCACCGCGACGCGGTGGGTGATGTCCTTGGCGGAAACATCGACCATATGGGCCGCGCCCTTGTCGTCGAAATGGGTCAGGTCGGACATCTATACCTCCAGCAGGTTGCGGGTCGCGGCTTCGACATCTTCCTGCCGCATCAGGCTCTCGCCAATCAGGAAACAGCGCACGCCATGAGTGGCCATGTCGGCCAGGTCGGCGGGGGTGAACAGGCCGGATTCCGACACGACGGTCTTGCCCTCTGGTGCCAGCTTCACCAGCGCGCGTGTGGTATCGAGCGAAGTCTCGAAGGTCTTGAGGTTGCGGTTGTTGATCCCCAGCAACGGCGATTTAAGCGCCAGCGCCCGCTCCAGTTCCTCGGCATTGTGGACCTCCACCAGCACGTCCATGCCCCAGTCGAAGGCCGCCGCTTCCAGTTCCTGCGCCTGCGCATCCGAAACGCTGGCCATGATGATCAGGATGCAGTCGGCGTTAAGGGCGCGGGCCTCGGCCACCTGATAGGTGTCATACATGAAATCCTTGCGCAGCGCGGGCAGGGCGGTGGCGGCCCGCGCCATCATCAGAAAGGCATCCGCCCCCTGAAACGACGGTGTATCGGTCAGCACGCTCAGGCAGGTGGCCCCGCCGCGTTCGTAGGCGCGCGCCAGCTCCGGCGGGTTGAAGTCCGCGCGGATCAACCCCTTGGAGGGACTGGCCTTTTTGACCTCGGCAATCAGGCCGTAGCCGGTTTTCGCCGCCTGCTGCAAGGCGGCCGCAAAACCGCGCACGGGATCGGCGCTGCGCGCGGCCTCCTCGACCTGCGACAGCGGCGTCTCTTGTTTGCGCGCGGCCACCTCTTCCAGTTTGTAGGCTTTGATTTTGTCCAGAACGTTGGCCATTTATACCCCCGCCGATGTGATCTCGGCCAGCTTGCGTGCCGCGGCCATTGCCTTGCCGGAATCGATGCTTTCGGCCGCGATTTCAACGCCGTTGCGCAGGTCATCAGCCTTGCCTGCAATCACCAGCGCGGCGGCGGCGTT
>JALSHL010000124.1 GCA_026982255.1 Paracoccaceae bacterium
AGGTTCTTCCGCGCCAGCCGCCTGAACTTCAGGCTTTCGCGATTGATATATCCGACCGCAAAAAGAGCCACTACGGTCGCCAGACCGAACAGGATCAGGGTGCGGTTCACCCCTGCCTCCAGACTCTCGCGGATTTTCCTGTCCCGGGTTTCCTCGCCAAGGGTAACCTCGCGACTCAATTTCGAAAGGAGCGGGGGGAAATCGTCAAACTGCGCCAGTATACGCGCCGCCTTGGCCCTTTCGCCGTCTTTCAAACCGACGACATCCCGGTCCAGTTCTTTCATACGCTCGAACAGGCCCGCAACTACATTGTTCCGGCTGTCGTATACAGCCAGACGCTCCCCGACCTTTCCTTCGCGAAACAGGGCCACACGGCTCCAGAGAATATCGAAACGCGTATTGACCTCATCGGCCCCAGCCTCCCCGAGCCGGAAGAGCAGAAGCGTCTCGCGAAAACGGGCCAGCTCCAGTTCCAGCTGTGTGGCGGTCCAGGAAATATCCTCCTGACTGGCCGCCCGCATGCTCGCGACATCCTGTTTGAACGTATAAACGCCGACAGCCGCAAAACCGCTGATCCCGAGGAAAACGACAAGCAGAACCAGACTGGGGATGCCAAGCCGTTTCACAGGGCGACAATCCTCACCAGTTGCCACACCAGACGATCATAATAGATTCGATCCTGAATTTCCGGATTGTCCGAAAGCGGATACATAACCCAGATCGGCCCCTTCCCGCGCACCGACAGCGGAGTTCCGTTGCGCGAGAGCGCAAGAATGGCATCGTAGTTGAAAAAATCCGAGACAGGAATAACCGCCGAATAGTCGTTGATTGCGATAAACTCGGCATATTCGAAGCCGTCGCCCAGAAATGCGAGTACATCGCGCACCAGCGGACCGGAATAGACATTCAGCCCGTCGAACCACTCGTCCTCCGTCGCGAAAGATGTCTGCGGCATAGCCAGCAGATCATCCATGGTGAGTTCGACGGTAATTCCCCTGGCGGGGTTTTCCAGCGTCAACACTGTTTGCGCGCTTGCACTCCCCGCGCTGCCGGCAAACAAACCCATAACCAGAAAGAACGCACCCAGATACCGTTTACCTTCGAATATTGCACGAAGCATCGCAAGGTCTCCTACACTCCAGCACCAACAAACGCAGGCCTAAACGGCGAACCCTAAGGAAAGGTAAAATTCGGAAAGAATTCCCGACACACCTTTCCCGACCGGCGCCGGATAAACATGCCTCCCCCACCTGGATGCACATACACCCGAGACAGTTGCAAAATGCATCAACCTGCGCAAGTGTTTTTTCCGGAAATCCAGAGGAATTTCTGCCGGAAAACAGTAGAGAACTGCACACAGGCCGAAATCCGCATTCCGACCTGTATACCGAAAGTTTACAGAGGTTTATTTCGCGAAACCAAGCTCTTTCAACGCCGATGCGATTTCATCGAGGATCGCCGGATCGTCGATTGTCGCCGGCATTTTCCATTCCGTCCCGTTGGCGATATGCACCATGGTGCCGCGCAGGATTTTCCCCGAGCGGGTTTTGGGCAGGCGTTCGACCACCGTCGCCAGCTTGAAGGCCGCCACCGGCCCGATCTGCTGGCGCACCAGTTTGACAACCTCGGCCACGATTTCCGCGTGCGGGCGGTTCACACCGGCAGTAAGGCACAGGAAGCCGAGCGGCAGTTGCCCCTTCAGCTCGTCCGCCACCCCGATCACGGCACATTCGGCCACGTCGGGGTGCGAGGCCAGAACTTCCTCCATCGCGCCGGTGGACAGACGATGCCCTGCGACGTTGATCACGTCATCGGTGCGGGCCATGATATACAGGTATCCGTCCTCGTCGATCATCCCCGCATCGCCGGTCTCGTAATAGCCGGGGAACGTTTCCAGATAGGCCTTTTTGTAACGTTCCTCGGCCTGCCAGAGGGTCGAGAGCGTGCCCGGCGGCAGCGGCAGCTTGATGGCAATCGCGCCCAGCTCGCCCGCAGGCAACCGGTGCCCGTCGTCGCCAAGGATCTGCACATCGTATCCGGGCATCGGCACCGTCGGCGAGCCGAGCTTGGTCGGCAATTCCTCGATCCCCAGCGGGTTGGCGGCGATGGCATATCCCGTTTCTGTCTGCCACCAGTGATCGACCACCGGCACGCCGAGTTGCTCCTGCGCCCAGACAATCGTATCGGGGTCGGCCCGCTCGCCGGCCAGAAACAGGGCCTTCAGGCAGGACAGGTCGTATTTCTTCACGAATTCACCATTCGGATCCTCGCGCTTGATCGCGCGAAAGGCTGTCGGCGCGGTAAAGAACGACTTGACCCTGTGTTCGGAAATCACCCGCCAGAAGGTGCCCGCATCCGGCGTTCCGACCGGTTTGCCCTCGAACAATATCGTCGTCGCGCCATAGATCAGCGGGCCATAGGCGATATAGGAATGTCCGACGACCCAGCCGACATCGGATGCGGCCCAGAAGACCTCGCCGGGTTCGACATTGTAGATGTTTTTCATAGTCCAGTGCAGTGCCACCATATGCCCGCCCGACGGGCGCACGACCCCTTTCGGCTGGCCGGTGGTTCCGGAGGTATAAAGGATATAGAGCGGATCGGCCCCGCCAACCGGCACACATTCGGCCGGATCGGCGGCGGCCTGCACCTCCTGCCAGTCGAAATCGCGGCCTTCGGTCATATCGGCCCGCGCCTGCTCGCGTTGCAGGATAACGGTGAATTCCGGTTTGTGTTTTGCCAGTTCGATCGCGCCGTCCAGCAGGGGCTTGTATTCGATGACCCTGCCCGGCTCGATCCCGCAAGAGGCGGCAATAATCGCCTTCGGCGTAGCATCGTCGATACGCACCGCCAATTCGTTGGCCGCGAAACCGCCAAACACCACGGAATGGACCGCGCCGATACGGGCACAGGCGAGCATGGCGACGACCGCCTCGGGCACCATGGGCATATAGATGACAACTCGATCACCCTTTTCGATGCCTTTAGCACTAAGCGCACCGGCAAAACGGGAGACCTGATCGAGCATCTCGGCATAGGTTAACTTGCGCTGCGCGCCGGTGATCGGGCTGTCATAGATCACCGCGACCTGATCGCCACGGCCGGATTCCACATGACGGTCAAGGGCATTGTAACAGGTGTTCGCCTCGCCATCCGCATACCACCGATACATCGGCGGATTGCTGTCATCGAGCGCCTTCGTCGGCTTTTTTGTCCAGTTGATGGCCCCGGCCGCCTGCATCCAGAAGGATTCGGGATCATCCTGCCAGCTTTTGTAAACCTCTTTGTAACCCATTTCCCTCTCCCTTGTTCAAAAGGCGGCGCTACGCCCCCCAGGAATTTTCCTGTTACCCATAGGCCTGCACCGGTGTTCCGGCCAGTGCCGCAATGTTGAGCAATCCCCGCGCGGTAATCGACGGGGTCACGATATGGGCACGGTTGCCCATACCCATCAAAATCGG
>JALSHL010000125.1 GCA_026982255.1 Paracoccaceae bacterium
GAGTATTTTGCAACGCGTGGCCTCGATAGTTTCTTGCCAACCGATTAGCGCAGTATCACCGGCCGGGGCAACTCACGCATTGTGACGAATTGAAATATCTTTAAAACAATCGCGCAAACATGAAAAAGGCGCCCGCCAAGGCGCCCTTTCCGCGATCAAAACACACAAGACCTAATTCGCCTGGCGCCGCAAAAACGCTGGAATTTCAACGCGTTCCTGCTCGTCCTCCTGAATATCCTCATAGGTCTGCTGCGGCTCCTCGTGGATCGGCGGCTGACGACGGGTATTCGGCGGATTATCGCTATGTGCGTGTCCGGTCATCCGGTTGATCAACTTGTTGATCGCAAACGGATTGTGCGCGGGCTGCTCCGGCGCAGGGGCGGGCTCCTCCTGCACCTCGGGTTTCGGCACCTTGTTCACGGCGGCCCGCAGGCGTGCGAGGGCATCCTGCGACGGCGTGCCTGCCTCGGGCGCTGCTGCCGGAGTTTCCGCAACCGGCTCGCTGGCGAACAGGCTGCCGAAGTCCTCTTCCGGCTCCGGCGCGGCAACGGTTTCCGCGGGCGCTTCCGCCTGCGGCTCAACCGGCGCAGCCGGCGTTTCAACCACCGGCGGCTCCTCGACAACAGGTGCGGCCGCAACCGGCGCGCTCGCAACTGCGCGGCGCGGTGCCGCGACCTCGCCTTCGGCAATATCGATACCGGTGGCGACCACGGAAACCCGCATCACCCCTTCCATCGCCGGATCAAGGGTCGAGCCGACAATGATATTCGCGTCCGCATCGACTTCCTCGCGGATACGGTTGGCGGCCTCGTCCAGTTCGAACAGGGTCAGGTCATGCGAGCCGGTGATATTGATCAGCACACCGCGCGCACCCTGCAGGGAAATCTCGTCGAGCAGCGGGTTGGCGATGGCCTTCTCCGCCGCCTGGATCGCGCGATCCTCGCCGGTGGCTTCGCCTGTGCCCATCATCGCCTTGCCCATTTCGTCCATGACGGAGCGCACATCGGCAAAGTCCAGATTAATAATCCCCGGACGCACCATCAGGTCGGTCACGCCTTTGACGCCCTGATACAGAACATCGTCAGCCAGCGCGAAGGCTTCGGTGAAAGTGGTATTCTCGTTCGCCAGCCGGAACAGGTTCTGGTTGGGAATGATGATCAGCGTATCGACAACCTTCTGCAGCGCCTCGACGCCCTCCTCGGCCTGCCGCATCCGGCGCGCACCTTCGAACTGGAAGGGTTTTGTCACAACACCGACGGTCAGAACGCCCAGCTCGCGCGCGGCCTGCGCGATGATCGGCGCGGCCCCTGTTCCGGTGCCCCCGCCCATACCGGCAGTGATAAAGCACATGTGCGATCCGGCCAGCGCATCAACGATCTGTTCAATGTTTTCCTCGGCGGCGGCCGCGCCTATCGTCGGTTGCGCACCGGCGCCCAGCCCCTGCGTGACCCGCGCCCCGAGTTGCAGCTTTTTCGTGGCCTGACTGGACTGCAAGGCCTGCGCATCTGTATTCGCGACGACAAAATCCGCACCCTCCAACTGCTTGGCAATCATGTTGTTGACCGCGTTGCCGCCGGCACCGCCGACACCGAAAACGGTGATACGGGGGCGCAAATCCGGTTGTTCCGGGATGCTCAGATTCAATGCCATGACACTATCCGCCTGTTTTTATTCCCCTGTCAGCGGGGATTTTGAAATTACTGCTGCTGATTCCGTAAAATACCCCAAGATGTTCGTTTCGTCACCATTTATTCTGCAAAATCGGCACAATATCCTGTTACGACTACAATAACTGGTGTTTCCGGCGAATTCCCGCCCAATTACCAGTTATTGCGAAACCAGCGCATGGCACGGCGCATTTTGCGCGTGCCGACCCGGTCCGCCGGCATCTCGAAATCCCAGCACTCGTCCTTCGGAAAACTCGCGTGCAGCGCCAGCCCGACGGCCGAGGCAAACCCCGCCCCGGTCGCCATCTGCGGCAAGCCCATAACGCGCAGCGGCTTGCCGATCCGGCAGCGCCGCCCCAGAATACGCGCGGCCACCTCGTCCAGCCCCGGAATCTGGCTCGATCCGCCGGTCAGCACGATCTGCTGGCTCGGCAGATGCTCGAAACCCGCCGCGTCCAGACGCTCGCGCACCTCTTCCAGAATTTCCTCCACCCGCGGCCGCATCACCCCGATCAGCTCGGAGCGCGAGACATGCCGCCGGTCGTTTTCCCACTGCGCCATCGGGTTCGGTACCTCGATCATCTCGCGATCATCCGCCCCCGTCGCCACGACACCGCCATGCAGCGTCTTGATCCGCTCGGCCACATCCTGCGGCACCTGCAAACCCTGCCGGATATCGCTGGTGATATGGTCGCCACCCAGACGCACCGCATCGGCATAGATCAGCTGTTTCTTGATAAAGATCGAGATCCCCGTGGCCCCCGCTCCCATGTCGATGCAGGCCGCGCCAAGTTCCATCTCGTTCTCGACAAGACTGGAAATCCCGCTGGCAAAGGACGAGGCCGCCAGTCCGGCTACCTCCAGATCGCACTGTTTCACACAATGCAACACGTTCTGCACCACCTTCTCGTTCACCGTCATCATATGCATATCAACCGCCAGCCTGCTGCCGACCTGCCCGCGCGGATCCGTCAGCCCCGCCTGCCCGTCGAGCGTAAAACTTACCGGCATCGCATGGATCGGCTGGCGCTCGGCCCCGTAGGGCGGCACATCGCAAGCAGCCATGACATGCCCGATATCGCGCTCGGTAACCTCGCCGTTTTCCACGGTAATCTCGCCACTCAGACCATAGGAGCGCGGACGCCCGCCGGCAAAGCTGACAATCACGTCATCGACCCGCAATCCGGCCATCTTCTGCGCCCGCTGCACGGCGGTGCGAATGGCGCGCACGGTCTCGTCCATCACGCAGACCTCGCCGAAACGCACCCCGCGCGAACGGGTGGTGCCGACGCCAACTACGCGGAACGCCCCCATCGAAGGGATGGTCACATCGCCACCCGCACTCGGCTCGGTATTGAGGTTCGGCGCGAACTGAAGCACCAGACACACGGTTTTCGACGTGCCGATATCGAGGATTCCCACCACCCCGCGCCGCACAGCGGCCTCGCGACGGTGACGCATTTCACGCTGCATTTCGAAAAGACTCGGGGTCATGCGTGTTCTCCTCTGACAATGGCGCGCAAACGGCGCAACTCCTGAACGGCATTTTCACTCAAGCGCAACACCGGACGATCCGGGTTGCGCATATCCACGACGACAACATCGCGGTTCAACAAATCCTCGCTGGCGTGCAACGCCAGCACCTTGCGCAGGGCCGTCACCGCGCCGTTTTCCGGCAACATGATGGTCTGCCCGCGATCCAACACCACATCCCAGCGCCGCTCGCCAACCCGCACAAATCCGCGCAAGCGGCCCTTGACAGGCGCCAGAACCTCGACCAGCGCCGCGA
>JALSHL010000126.1 GCA_026982255.1 Paracoccaceae bacterium
CAGGGTCAGCCCCAGCCCGGCAAGGGCGCCGATATTTGCCCCGGTCCCGCGAGCGTCCACATCGGCCTGGGAAAGCGCCGAGACATTGACACTGTCGGCAGCAACCAGCGCCACCGCGCCCAGATCAACCGTCGTGGCAGAACTGTCATAGGCAGCCACATCCACCGCATTGCCGGAAACAACGCCGCCGGAAATGCCGGTGCCTGTGGCTTCCACCACCCCTTCTCGGGTGGCCATAATGTCGATGTCACCGGCTTCGAGAAGCGTCCCGGTGCCCGGCGCAAAGGCGATCGATAATTGTGTATCGTTTCGAGCGGTGGAGAAGACCCCGCCCACCGCCACGGCACTGACACCCACGCCGGTTGCCTCGGCGCTGGTGGCCCCGCTTTCCAGCGCCGCAATCGAAAGCGTGCCTGTTCCAACACCGCCATCGCCCAGATAGGCAGAATTCCCGACATCGACCGCAATACGGCGTTCGGCACGGGTTTCGCTGATCGCCGCGGCGGCGGAAACGGCGCCCAATGTCCCGGCAACAGCGATGGGCGAGCCCATATCGACGACCGAAGCGGCGCGCAGGTCGACATTGCCACCCGTGGTCTCAAGCCGGGAGGAATCGCCGATATCCACGGCCACCTGCGTTGTCAGGGAAAGCCGCGTCAGCCCGCCGGCCAGAGGCAGCGCCCCCAGCCCCACCGCCCCGCTGGTTGCATCGATCCGGCCACCCTCCTCGGCCAGCAGATCAATGCTGCCGGTAGCGATCACCTGTGCGCCATCACCAACAGCTACCGATACGCTGTCGGGGATTTCGGCAAGGCGCAATCCGGCCACGGTCCGGCGCTGGTTTTCGGCATCGGCAAGCGCCGCAGTTGTGCCGGCATCCTCGCCGCCGAAGTCCAGCGCGCCATCCCCTTCCAGATCCGCCTCAATGGCAGCCAGGGTCTCTTCGGTCTCGTCGCTGACCGCCAGGGCACCAAAACTCAGAAGCGCGGCCGATCCCTGGAAGGCAAGCGCACCGCCGCCAATACCGGCCGAGAAAACAGAAATGTCACGCTCCGCATCCGCCTGCATGAGGAGGGAGCCGGCCAGTTCCACATCGGCACCGTCGCCGATCTCGGCCAGCACCGAATTGCTGCCGGAAACCACGGCAATCGCCGCACCGATCGCCACACCACCGCCGGTGACATTGCCCACGATCACGTCCTGCGCGATATTGTGCAGCGCCCGGATGTTCAGCGCATCCGCCATGAAGCCGGTCATCCTTGCATTGTCGCCAAGGCGCGCCCGCACCACCTGCTTGGTCTTGACCACCAGAATGGCGCCGTTCAGTGCCACCAGACTGCTGCTGCCGCCAACAACGGTGCTGTTCAGATCAATATCGGCACGGGCAACAATATCCACATCGCCCTCGACCTCCAGCACCGCCCCGCCGCTGCCAATACCATCTGCAATTTCGGCCAGAACATTGTCCGCCGCGACAAGATAAAGGACAGTCGCCCCGACCCCGGCCACTCCCGCCAGTGCGACATTGGCCGCGTTCTGGGTCAGGTCGCGTGGAGCGGCTGCTGTCAGCTCCAGGTTGCCATCCGCCTGGGTGGTGCCGCCGCTGATCACGGCCTCTGTGACGGTCTCCGCAAGGATCGATTGAACCACTCCGGCCACCGAAACAGTGCCGGATAGCGAAAGCGATGCGGACCAGGTCTCGATTTCATCCGGCGAAACGGCTATCACGCCAATGTCGCCGACAGCGGCCAGAATACTGTCACTTACCAGGGCGCGGGTCTCGCGGGCCAGATGTATCACCTGCACCTCCGCGCCGCCCGAAACCGTGCCGCTGGCCTGCGCACCAAAGGACATCACCCGAAGCGCCGACCGGTTCCCGGCGCGCGCGTCGATATCGGCCTCGCTTGTGATCGTGCTTGCGGAAATCCGGGCCAGCACCTCGTCCCGGATGATCACCACCGGCACTTGCGCCGCAATCGCCACAGTCCCGCCCGCCGAAGCCGACATGGAAAGGATATTCAGCGCGGTATCATTATCGGCCACCACCGCTACGCCATTATATACATGGGTGGCAAGGCCGGCATAATTATCCGCCGCATTGCGGCGCACCGAGGAAACGCCGTCACCGCCACCGGCCGCAGTAACATTGCTGCCCGCCTCCACCGAGGCGCTGACCGTGCCTTGCGCACGCAGCACCGTAACCGACACCCCCAGCCCGGCCGTACCGCCGCCCGACAGGTTCAGGCTGGCCGCACCGATTGCCGCAAGCATACCTTCATCGCCACCGCCAACAGCATCCAGCGTCATGGAGCTGCGCGCTTCGACCAGCACGCTGTCGCTGGCGTTCAGATTGGCACCGGCAACCAGCGCGCGGGTTACATCTTCGCGGGTAATCAGGGAAAATGTGCCGCTACCACCGGCTGTCATGCCTACATTGGCACCGGCCGCGACAGCTCCGGCGCTTTGTTCGGTAACCGCAGATACCAGAATATCGGAACTTGCACCCGTTGTTGTCAGAGAACCACCTTCGACAACCGCCTCGGTCACACCACGCAGAACCACGTCGGATATGGCCACACCCAGAGCAAAGGCGCCACCGCCTCCGCCCTGCGCGGCAACCGAATTGGTCAGTGCCGCGCGTGTAGCCACAGCCCCGATGCCCCCCTGTGATATGACAGTGCTGTCAATGAAACCTGCATGCACGAGCGCGCGTTGCGAGACAGCCGAAACCGCGCCTATGGCTGAAACCGCGCCCGCGGAGCCGCCGCCGGCCAGTGCCAGAGACAGCGTGCTGCTGTTATCCGCCGCAGCCATATCCACGCCGGCAATTCCCGCATCGATCTGTGTGCCCGTCATCTGGGCAATGGTCGCCGTATCCATATCGACAAGCGTGAGCGAGCCGCCAACAGCCGCCTGACCGGCTGCGGCCAGCACCACGCCGCCAATAGTGGTCATCCGGCCGGAATTGACCGCGGCAACAGCCACTTCCGGCGCCAGGATATTTCCGTCGATGATGCGGGCCATGGCAAGCTGGTTGGCCCGTGCATAGGAAACCGATGCGCCGATACTGTTGCTGCCGATCTGGACACCGAATCCGATCGCCGTGCCCTTCGCAGTGATAGTGGTGGCCACATTCACCGCTCCACCTGCCAGAATACCGCCGGGCGCCGGCGGAAAACCGAACCCCGGATCCGGTTCCGCGCTCAGGTCGATTTCAGCCACGACACTGCCGCCGATAAGCACCACCGCCGCCGCGGCACCAAGGGTCGTGGCATTGGCCGAAAATGCCCCGCCATCACTGATCGCATCGGAGAAATCATTCAGCGCAGCGGCGCCCAGCCCGCCATAATAGACAACCTCCTGCGCAGTCGAAACCGCATCCGACACGCTGTCGGGGCGCAGCGAGAAGC
>JALSHL010000127.1 GCA_026982255.1 Paracoccaceae bacterium
ACCTCGGCATCCTTGCGCACCAGCATGGCATTGCCGTGCCAGCCGATGCTGTCGGGGCGCACGGCGATATCGACGATCTTCAGGTCGGTTTCCGCCTCGATCATCTCGCGCGGGATGGTGGTTTCGCGCGCACCGGTGCGCCGGTCGACCTCCTGCAGGGTCACGACGTCCGGTTCCATCTCGTTCAGGATCTCGACAATCCGTTCCGGGCGGCGTTTGCGGTCCAGCCCGACGGACTTGCGGATGTTGTATGAGGCGACGCGTATCATACCCCTTATGTGGGGACGGCTTCCGGCGTGTTCAATCTCTCGCCGAAATAGGCGATCACATCCTGCAGGGCCTGCGCGCTGGGTTCGCCTTCGCTATCGACAAAATCCAGTGTCAGCACCGAGTGGCCGTTTCCGGGCAGGGTGACCAGACGCACCCGTTCGGTATCGTCGTTGAAGGCGGCGCCGATCGCCTCGAATTTCGCGGCAGTGCAGATACGGTCGCCGGAAAAGCGGAGCGCCATCATCGCGCCCTTTTCATCCAGCGCGTCGCGGATTTCGGCGATATCCGTATCCGACATATGCAACGCACGGCTGGCCCCCAGCGGCAGGGAGGGCTGCGAGGCCACCCCTGCCAGAACGGCATCGTCCGCCATCATGGAAATGGCGAAATTTCCTGTCAGGCACATGCCGATCACCCCGACGCCTTCGACATTGTGGCGTGCACGCAGGTCCCGCGCCAGCGCGCGCAGCCAGTTGACCACCGGACTGGTGCGGTTCTTCGCAAACAGCGCAAATTCGCGCCGCATACAGAACACGCGCGCGATATTGCCGCCGATGGCAACCCGCCCCAGCGGTCCGAACAGATGCGGCATGACCACGCGGAATCCGGCATTGACCAGCTTGTCGGCAAGACGCAGGGTCTCGGGCCCGATGCCCGGCAGTTCCTGAATGACCAGCACCACCGGCCCGTCGCCGCGGGTATAGACATCATGCGCCAGCGGCCTGCCGTCCATCTCGGTGGTTGAAAATTCCGTTTTTTCGTATTCGTCCATCGGGTTCATATTGCGTCCTTTTCAAGTATCCCTGCCAGCATTTCCGTATAGTCCGCCGCGTGGACAAGATAGGGAAAATGGCTGCCGGTATCATATGCAACGGCCTCCACCGGATCGAGTCGCCCCCGCACCGCGTCGCGCACCGGCGGCGGGATAAGCCGGTCGTCGCCGGATTCCACCGTAAAAACACGGCTGCGCGGCAGGGAAACACCGGGCAGTTCCGGCGCGTGTTTCAGGGCCTTGAGACGGGCGCGCAATTCCTCGCCGCCAATCCGTTTTGTGATCTCCGCTGTCAGGAAATCCGCAACCTCTGCCTGCTCCGGTTCCTCGCCGGCCCAGGCTTCCATACTGCCAATCACGCCCTGCACCAGCGCGGCGGCAGGCACCGCGTCCAGATCGCTGTCATAGGGCGGAAACTGTGCCACCATTGCCGCCGAATGCAGGGTATTCGCCGCGACCAGCTGCGCCACCCGTTCCGGTCGTGTCGCGGCCAGATATTGCGCGATATACCCGCCGAGCGACGATCCCAGAACCGTCGCCCGTTCCATGCCCGAGGCGGTCATCAATGCGCAGATGTCGCCACACCAGTCATCCAGCGAGCCATCCACCGGATAGGTCAGCGCCAGCACCCGCGCGCGGTCCTTCAGCGCCTCCACCTGCTGCCAGAATATATCGCCCCGCCCGAGCGTGCCCGGCAGCAGCACCAGCGCCGGACCGGAACCGCCAAGGCTCAACACCCCCCATTCGCGCCCGTTCACGGGGATGCGCTGTTCGGGGTATTGCACCGCAAAGGCATCGCGGGCGGTTATCAGGGGGTTGCTCATAGGGGCCTCGCACCGGTTTGCGCCGAGTATTCCCGATCCGGCGGCGAAAGCCAAGCGCGGAACCTACCGCCGCCGCCTGCGCCGCCCGCCGCTGCCCTCGCCCTTCTGGTTGAAGCTCACGTCGGGCAGGGGGGCGACGGCCTTCAGCAGGGGGAACGGTTCCACCGCGTTCGGGATGTTGGAGGCATTGACGAAATGTTCCTGAAACCGCGGCTCCACGGCGGTTTCGACCTTTTCGATGTCGCGCACCACCTGTTCGATCTCGGCCCGCGCGCCCATGTTCAACAGCGCGATCCGCGCCCCCGTGCCCGCGGCATTGCCGGCCGAGGCCACCTTGTCCAGCGGCACATCGGGGATCATCCCCAGCACCATCGCGTGCAACGGCGAGATATGCGCGCCAAACGCCCCCGCCAGCGTCACGCGGTCGACCGTATCGACGCCCATCTTGTCCATCAGCAGCCGCGCACCGGCATAAAGCGCCGCCTTGGCCAGCTGGATGGCGCGGATATCGCCGTTGGTCACGGTAATCAGCGGCCCGTCGCTGTCGCGCCCGTCATACAGCACATAGGCATGTGTGCGCCCGTCCGCGATACACCGCGGCGTGCCGACCTGTTCAGCCGAACCGATCAGCCCGCCCGCATCGACAATCCCCGCCATGCGCATCTCGGCAATCACCTCGATAATGCCCGAGCCGCAAATGCCGGTGATGCCGCTCTGTGCTGTGGCCTCGGCAAAGCCGTCCTCGTCGGACCACAGGTCGCACCCGATCACCCGGAAGCGCGGCTCCTTGGTTACGGGGTCGATCCGCACGGTCTCGATCGCCCCCGGCGCCGCCCGCTGCCCCGAGGAAATCTGCGCCCCCTCGAAGGCCGGACCGGTGGGCGAGGAGCAGGCCAGTACCCGTTCCCTGTTGCCCAGCAGGATCTCGGCATTGGTGCCCACATCGACGATCAGCACCAGATCCCCGGATTTATACGGGGCCTCGGACAGGGCCACGGCCGCCGCATCCGCCCCCACATGTCCGGCGATACAGGGCAGATAATACAGCCGCGCCGCGGGGTGCAGGGTCAGCCCGACCTCCGCCGCCTTCAGCGTCAGGCTGTTGGCCGTGGCCAGCGCAAAGGGGGCCTGCCCCAGCTCCACCGGATCCAGCCCCAGAAACAGGTGGTGCATCACCGGATTGGACACCAGCACGGTTTCCATCACCAGATCGCGGGGGATAGCGGCCTCGGCCACCACCTCGCCGATCAGGGCATCCATCGCCTCGCGCACCACGCGGCTCATTTCCACATGGCCGCCGGGGTTCATCATCACATAGGAAACGCGGCTCATCAGATCCTCGCCGAAGCGGATCTGCGGATTCATGATACCGCTGGAGGCCAGCACCTCGCCGGTTTGCAGGTCGCACAGATGCGCGGCGATGGTGGTCGAGCCGAGGTCGATGGCCAGCCCGTAGACCGAACCGTCGTAATACCCCGGCCAGACC
>JALSHL010000128.1 GCA_026982255.1 Paracoccaceae bacterium
CTGAATTGCATCACGGGTATAAATCCGGCCTCTAAACCGAAGCCCTATCGCCCCGGAATCGCCGGAATTTTGCCCCTGAAGGTCCAAAACAGCCCCGTAAACTATAGGTTATGCCGCAGATTCCGGCCGTTTTGGCAATATCGACATCGCCGAAGGCGAATCCTTCCGGTGACAGAATCACTCGAAAACAAAAAACCCCGCCGGAGTTCGGCGGGGTTTTACAGAAACCGTTTTGGCACGATCAGCCCTTGTCGCGGATCCAGACCTCGACCCGGCGGTTGACGGCCTTGCCTTCGGCCGTGTCATTACACCCGAGCGGGGCGACCTCGCCAAAGCCGATAGCCACCATCGGCACCTTGGCAGCGTCACCGCCCAGTTCGGCCTTCAGCGCATCCAGCACCTGCTGCGCGCGCCGCTTCGACAGGATCTCGTTCTGCCCGCCAGTGCCGGCAGCATCCGAGAAACCGGCCAGAACCACCTCTTTTCCGCTCAGGTCGGTGCTGCGGATCAGTTCCGCCAGACGCGGGATGTCACCCACAGCCTGCGCATCAAGCTGCGCAATACCGGATTTGAAACGGAATGTAGAGGACAGGCGGTCCGCATTCGCCAGTTCGGCAAACACTTTCTGCACCCGCCGGAAAGTCGCGTCGTTCTGGGTATCCAGCATGGAATTGATCAACCGGCGCCCCTGCGCCTCCACGGGCAGCGAGGTAATCGTCTGGTCGACGAAACCGGCCTTGGCAACGGCCTCCTGCCCTGCCGGTGACTGCACGAAATTCAGGAAGCCCGTCATCTTGTCGGCCCGGTCCTGCGCCCGCGAGGCGGTGCGCACGGAACTGGTATAGAAATACACGCGCCGCGCCAGCGGATATTCACCGGTCTTGATGGTGAACTCGCTCGGCTCGGACACGAATCCGCAGGTCCCGCGCACCGGCACGGCCCGCAGATCGCCCTGTGCGGCGATGCTGGTGAAACCGATACCCGCCGGGTCGGCCTTCACGGCGGCGACCAGATCGGCGTCGTCGTTATAGGTCTTGGCATTCGGGGCAAAAGTCGCGTTGACGTCATGGAATACCACACGGGTAAAATCGGTAGTGGTGCCGGATGCGTCGTTGCGGCGATACAGGTTTATCGCCATATCCGGACCGCCGACCTGCAACCAGTTGGTGATGGCACCGCTGAAGATGCCGGCCATTTCCGCCACCGACAGCGATTTGACCGGATTGCTGTCCGGCACGATAATCACCACCCCGTCGAGCGCCGCGACAATCTGGTTCGCGGCATCATAGGGATCCCCCAGACCGGCGGCAATCAGTTGCTCGGCCTCGTCAGGCCGCACGGCGCGCGTGGACATCACGATTTCCGCGCTGCCCTCCAGCAGAGCCTTGAACGCCGTTTCGGAACCGAAAGAATAGATATCGACATCGGCGAACGGGTTGCCGTCGGGCAGAACGAAGGAATACTTCGTCACCCCTTCGGTGTCCGAAGGCAACTGTTCCAGCGCCAGCCCGAACCCGCCCGCAAAGGCGCGGAATATCCCGGGGATAAGTGTATTTCCGATAGTGCTGGAACCGGAGAGGCGGAAATCCACATCGAGCAGATCCGGACAATCGCCGATACATTCGACCTCGTCCGCCAGAATGCTCAGGTTTCCGAGCATGGTCTTGAGGATGTAGTTTTCTCCGTCGAACTCCACCAGCTCGCCCGTCATGGACACACTTCCGTCCATGGATCGCAACGTAACCGTCTGCGCAAACGCCGCGCTGCCCATCAGAAGAGCAACCGCGGATATGGATAGAAACTTTCTGGAAATACCCTTGAACCGCACAGGATTCTCCTTTCATTGCTCGGTCCCGCAGGACCGTTGAACCGGACAGGCATACACTTACCTGCAGGTCAACCATACAATCACAACGGTATATTTCCAGAAAAATCTTTTATACAGGTTGCAGGCCGCTCCGGAGAACGGCCTGCAAACCTGTGTCGGGATCCGGACTGTCCCGGAAATCAGCGCGCGTCGCGGATCCAGATTTCGACCCGCCGGTTGATCTGGCGGCCGCGCTCGGTGTTGTTGCAGTCCAGCGGCGAAGCCTCGCCGAAGCCTTTGGAAACAATATCGAATCCTTTGCCGCTATCCCCCAGTGCCTCGCGCAGGGAATCGACGATAAAGGCGGCACGCCGGGCCGACAAAGAAGCATTGGTGCGCGCCGAACCGAAAGAATCCGTAAAGCCGAGAACCAGAACCTCCTTGCCGGTCATATCCTGTTCCCGCAGGAAAGCGGCCAGATTTTCCAGATCCTTCGCACCGCGTTCATCCAGACGCGAGAATCCCTTGCCGAAACGGAAAGTCGTGGAAACCCGCGTGGCGCCCCGCAACTCCTTGGCCAGCGTTTTCAGTGAATTGAAACTGACCGTCTCCTGATCCGTCAGGATCATGTTGAGCAAGCGGTCGCCCTGAGCGCTGACCGGGCGCAACCCGATCCGGTCATCCACATATCCGGCAGCGGTAACGGCAGCCTGCGCCGCGTCAGTGCGGACGAAATCCAGAAATGCCTGCACGGGGGCGGATCGCTCCATGCCGGTGGCAACCACATAGAAACGTTGTGCCAGCGGATATTCCTCGGCCCGAAGCGCGAATTCTGTCGGCGCCGAATAGTAGCCGCATGTGCCCTGCAACGACAGGGGCTTGCCCGCGTTGGCGCTCCCCGCGCCGACAAAGGCGATAGCGGCCGGATCCGAGGCGACAGCCGCGCTCAGATCCTCAGTGCTGGCCAGTTCGGCAACGCCTGCCGCGTAATCGAGTTTCTCCGGAGCCAGAAATGTTTCCGAGAAATGTGCGGTCTCCCCCGCGCCCCGTTCCGGCATGACCAGCCGGATAGCCAGATCCGGACCGCCCACCTCGGACCAGTTTGTGATCTTGCCGGAATAGATGCCGGCAATCTGCTTTTCGGTCAGGAAATCCACCGGGTTTTCCGGCGATACCACAAAAGCCAGACCGTCGGTGGCCACAGCGTATTCCGAAACGTCGTTCGGAACGTCGCCCAGTGCTTCGACCATGGCCTTGCGCTGCTCCTCGGTAAAGGGGCTGGTCATCATGCCGATCTGCGCCTCTCCTCCGATCAGGGCGGCAACCGTGCTGTCCTCGTCCCCGACAGTCACGGTGATTTCGACATAGGGTTCGCCGTCGGCCGTTGCCAGAGCAAACACCTGCTCGCCGCCGTTTTCGCCCGGCTGCTCGTTCAGTGTCAGATCCTGCACCAGCGCGAAATAGCGGATCAGTTCGGGAACCAGCCCTTCGCCGACAGCATTCGCCTCGACAATTCTGAAGCGCGTTTCGTCAATCAGC
>JALSHL010000129.1 GCA_026982255.1 Paracoccaceae bacterium
TCGGGCGCCACCACCGGCGTCGCCCCCGCAGCCAGCGCCGAAATGCGATACATGGAAAACCCGTGTTCGGTATACAGCACCTCGTCACCGACACCGGCGTAGACCTGACACAGAAAGGCGATAATCTCGTCCGAGCCGGCGCCGCAAATCACCCGCGCCGGATCAACTCCGTGCACCTGCCCGATGGCGGCGCGCAAGGCCCCGTGCCCCGAATCCGGATAGCTCGCCAAAGCCTCCCCCGTCGCCCGGAACGCCGCAACCGCCTTCGGCGAGGGACCGTAGGGATTCTCGTTCGAACTGAGCTTGATAATCTGATTGCGCGAGGCCCCTTCCACCGAACTCTCCCCCGCCACATAGGGGGCAATGTCCAGTATACCGGGCTGCGGCTTGATCGTCGGATGTGTCATGTCACTCTCGCAATAATTCCCGAGGCTTTTAGCCCCTGCCCCGCCGGTTGGCTAGGACACGCACGACACAGGCGGGAAATATTTCCCCCTCAATAAAAACTCTGCGGGTCCACATCCACCGTCACCCGCAGATTTCGCGGCAGTTTTACGCCCGCCAACCATGCCCGCAGCGCCCCCTGCAACGCCGCGCCCTTGTCCGCCTTCACCAGCAACCGCACGCGGAACCGCCCGCGGATCCGTGCCACCGGCGCCGGCGCAGGCCCGAACAGATGCGCACCAATGGCCGTCAGCGCGCCCGCGTTGCGCGCCAGATATCGGGCCAGATCGAACACCGCCGCCTCGTCGGGGCCGGAAACCACGATCCCCGCCATGCGGCCATAGGGCGGGACATTGGCCGCCCGCCGCGCGTCTGCCTCGGCCCGCCAGAAGCCTTCCTCGTCGCCCGACAGGATGGCGCGGATCACCGGATGTTCGGGCTGATAGCTCTGCAACAGGGCCACCCCCGGTTTTTCCGCCCGCCCCGCGCGGCCCGCCACCTGCCGGATCAGCTGGAACGATTTTTCAGCCGCGCGCAAATCCCCGCCCTGTAGTCCGAGGTCCGCATCCACGACCCCCACCAGCGTCAGATGCGGAAAGTTGTGCCCCTTGGCGACGATCTGCGTGCCGATGACTATATCCGCCCCGCCCGCCGCAATATCGTCGATCCGCGCCTTCAGCGCCCGCGCGGTCTCGGCCAGATCGGACGACAGGATGGCGATTTTCGCGTCGGGGAACAGGCCCGCCGCCTCCTCCGCCAGCCGCTCAACCCCGGGTCCGACCGGCGCCATCTTGCCCGCGACCCCGCAGGACGGGCATTCCACCGGCACCGGCTTGCTCGCCCCGCACTGGTGGCAGATCAGGCGCTTCTGGAAACGATGCTCCACCATGCGCGCGTCGCATTCCGAACACCCCACCTGATGCCCGCAGGCCCGACACAGCGTCAGCGGCGCAAAGCCGCGCCGGTTCAGGAACAGCAGGCTCTGTTCGCCCGCCACCAGCCGTTTATGCACCTCGGACACCAGCGTCGGCGACAACCAGCGGTTCGCCTCCAGCGCCTCGGTGCGCATGTCGATCGCGCCCATGTCCGGCAGTTCCGCCGTGCCGAAGCGCTCGTGCAGATCAATGCGCGCGTATTTCCCCGCCTCGGCATTGGCCCAGCTTTCGAGGCTGGGCGTCGCGCTTGCCAGCACCACCTGCGCCGAACACAGCGACGCGCGCAGCACCGCCATATCGCGCGCGTGGTAATGCACGCCCTCTTCCTGTTTGTAGGAGCCGTCGTGTTCCTCGTCCACGACCACCAGCCCCAGATCGCGGAACGGCAGAAACAGGGCCGAGCGCGCCCCGACCACCAGTTGCGCACCGCCTTCGGCCACCGCCTTCCAGCAGCGCCGCCGCTCTGCCTGCGTCGCCCCAGAATGCCATTCCGCCGGACGCGCGCCGAAGCGTTTCTCTACCCGGTCCAGAAACTCCACCGTCAGCGCGATCTCGGGCAGCAGCACCAGCGCCTGCCGTCCGGTTTCCAGCGCCTCGGCCACCGCTTCCAGATACACCTCGGTCTTGCCGGAGCCGGTGACCCCTTTCAACAAGGTCGTGCCATAAACACCCGAGCGCACCGCCTCGCGCAGTTTGGTCGCCGCCGTCCGCTGGTCCGCCGACAGGTCCTTGCCGGCAAACGCCGGATCCAGACGCGGATAGGGCGCATCCTTCGGCGCCGCCACCTGCACCAGCGCTCCGTGTTCCAGCAGGCCTTTGAGAACGCCCGAGCTGACCCCCGCCAGCGCCGACAGCTCCCCCGCCGCAAACCCCGCGCCGCCGTATTCCTCCAACACATCCAGCACACGGCGGCGCGCATCGGTCATGCGCTCCGGCTCCCCCTTTCCACGGCGCAGCAGCTTGCGCATCGCCGGTGGCGTCCCCAGCCCCGGCACCCGTGTCGCAAGGCGCAGCATCAGCGACAGCGGTGTCAGCGTGTAATCGGCAGCACGTTCCAGAAACGCCTGCATCTCGGTCCGCATCGGCGGCACATCTATCACCCGCAAAATCCCGCGCAGCTTTGCCGGATCAAACCGCCCGCCCGCGCCCCAGACAACCCCGATCACCTTGCGCGGGCCGAGCGGCACCTCGACAAACGCTCCGTGAAACACGCCGCCCGCTGGTGCCTTGTAATCCAGAAACCGGTCCAGCGGCTCGGGTATCAACACCGCCACCGCCGCCCCTTCGGGGAAAAAATCGCGCGTCACTCTTTGCCCCCCTCAATCTGCGGTTCCATCGGATGCGACTGTATTGTATGTTCCGCCGGAGCGGAAGGCGCGGTTGCCTGCCGGAAAACAGGAAAATACGATGAAATTTTTTGTAGACACCGCCGAGATCGACGACATTGCCGAACTGAACGCGCTCGGCATGGTCGACGGAGTCACCACCAACCCCTCGCTGATCCTGAAATCCGGTCGCGACATTCTGGAAGTAACCAAAGAAATTTGCGACCTGATCGACGGCCCCGTCAGCGCCGAAGTCGTGGCCCTCGAAGCCGAAGACATGATCGCCGAGGGGCGCAAGCTGGCCAAAATCGCCGACAATATCGCAGTAAAAGTGCCGCTGACATGGGACGGGCTGAAAACCTGCAAAACCCTGACGGACGAGGGCATTATGGTCAACGTCACCCTGTGTTTCTCGGCCAATCAGGCACTGCTGGCCGCCAAGGCAGGGGCGACATTCATCAGCCCCTTCGTCGGTCGCCTCGACGATATCAACGCCGACGGGATGGAGCTGATTTCGGACATCCGCGACATCTATGACAACTACGCCTTTACCACCGAAATCCTCGTGGCCTCTGTGCGCACGGTCAACCACGTCACGCAATCGGCGCTGATCGGTGC
>JALSHL010000130.1 GCA_026982255.1 Paracoccaceae bacterium
CCACCACCAGCGCCGCGACGACCACGGCGTTGTAGCCTTTGAAGGCGAGGCGTTTGGCCAGCAAGGGGGCCTCGAATGCGCCGGGAATTTCGAAGGTTTCCACCTGCCAGTCGAGGGCGTTTTCCGCCATATGCTGTTTGAAGCCGACCTCGGCCTGATCGACGATGTCGCTGTGCCAGCGCGCCTTGATAAAGGCGATTTTCGGGGTTTGTGTCATGGTTTGCTCCTTCAGTCAGACACCAACCCAGAGCAAACGGAGCGCTGTTGCGCCCATTCTCTTCCATCCGGACTTTAACCGTCGGCTCCGGAATTCCACCGGTATCTGCTGTCACGCCTTGCGGGGCCGCTCGCGGGCTGTCACCGCCGGTGGGGAATTCCGCCCCGCCCTGAGAATTGCCGCAGGATTGCGGCAAGGGGAATGTGGGGCTGTCGAAGGCAATACGCAAGGGAACCGATGCCGCAGGGACAAAGAAAAACGCCGGTCGCTGGTCCGGCCGGCGCTGGTTGTCAGCTTCCTGCTGTGCAGCGGGCGTCAGTAGCCGCCCTTGCGCCGGCTTTCCGGCAGGCCGGCGATTTTGCCACCCTGTTTGGACGGATCCAGCGGGAACAGGTCGTAGACGTCGCGCTGGGTGACTTTCTCGCCCCAGGCGGCGCTCATGGCCTTGACGATGGCGCGGGTGTTCGGCTGGTTCTGCGCGTTGTCGAAATATTCCTCGCGCAGATAGTTGATCAGGTCCCAGTGGCGTTCGGTCAGTTCGATACCGTCGGCGGCAGCCATGAATTTCGCGAGATCCTCGCTCCAGTCCTCGTGGTTTTCCAGATGGCCGTTGGCGTTGGTCTCGATGGTTTTTCCTTCGTATTCAAACGACATTTTGTCCTCCCCTTTGGGTTCGAAGTGTTTGGTGCATATATTCTAATAAAGCAATATATCCGGTGGTGCAAGATTTGCAGCGTGTCGGGAGCATGCCGGAACGGCTGACAGGCGCGGCCGCCTGTAGCGATGCGGGTGGACCATCATAGCGAATCGGACATGTCACACGATCATTCCCGTGACCGGCCGCTATTGGCGGGCCGGGCTATACAGGCCGGTGCGCCCTGCAGGGCTGTAGGGTCCCGCCCCTACAGCAACAGGTTCGGCAGGAACAGCACGATCTGCGGAAAAGCAATCAGGCCCGCAATGGTCAGGGCATCGGCCACGAAGAACGGGGAAACGCCACGGAATACGTCCTGCACGGAAATATCCGAACGGACTCCGGCCACAACGAAACAGTTCAGCCCTATGGGCGGGGTAATCAGGCACAGCTCCGCCATTTTGACCACCAGAATTCCGAACCAGATAGCGACTCCCGTCCCGGACATGCCGAAAGCGCTGTCGGCAGCGGTGACATATTCACCACCGTTCAGGGCGATGACGGCGGGGTAAACGACCGGAAGGGTCAGCAGCAGCATGCCGATGGCATCCATGAACATGCCCAGCACAGCATAGGCCAGAAGGATAAGGATCAGGGTCAGCATCGGGCTTTGGTCAAGGCCGGTGATCCAGTCGGAAAACGCGCCCGGCAGGTCGGCGAAGCCGAGGAAGCGCACATAGATCAGCACGCCCCAGATGATGGTGAAGATCATAACCGTCAGCTTGGCGGTTTCCAGAAGCGCGTCTTTCAGTTGTGGCCAGCGCATCCCGCGATAGAGCGCCATCAGGAACACGACAAAGGCGCCCAGCGCCCCGCCCTCGGTCGGGGTGCCCCAGGCGTCGCCGCCGAAGGGATTGTAGATGAAGAAAATGATGATGATGACCACAAAGAAGATCGGGAAAGCGCCGGGGAGCGACTGGAACCGCTGTGCCCATGTGAATCCTTTCACCGGCGGGCCGAAATTCTTGAAGGTAAGTGCCAGGCCGACAACCAGCCCGCCGTAGATCACGGCAGAGAAGGCGCCGGGGATAAAACCGGCGAGCAGCAGGCGGCCCACGTCCTGTTCCACGATGATGGCGTAGATCACCAGAATGGCCGAGGGCGGGATCAGAGAGGCGAGCGTGCCGGCGGCGGCGACGACTCCGGCAGCGAAACGTTTGTCGTAGCCCTGCGCCAGCATCTCGGGGATAGCGATGCGGGCAAAAACCGCCGAGGTGGCAACCGAAGCGCCGGAGACAGCGGCAAAACCGGCGGTGGCAAATACCGTGGAGACCGCCAGACCGCCCGGCAACCAGCCGACCCAGCGTTTGGCGGCCTCGAACAGGGCCTTGGTCAGCCCTGCGTAATAGGCAAGGAAACCGATCAGGATGAAGGTCGGAATCAGCGACAGGGCCTGACTGGAGATCTTCGAGACCGGCACCTGACCGGCGGTTTTCACCGCGATAGTCAGTGCCCAGCCGATCTGTTCGGGGTCGTAGCCCTTCTTGGCCCAGAAAATCCAGAACAGCCCCGTCAGGCCGGCGAGCGCCGCGGCAAAGGCGACGCGCACGCCGATCAGGACCATGACCAGCAAGCCGATGGAAACGAAAATACCGATATCTACAGAAGTCAGGTCGCTCATTTCGGGGGTTCTTTCTCGTCGTCAAATCCGGATACGGTCGCGGCCTCGTTGGCGGCGGCGGTAGCGGCGTCCTCCATCAGAGGCACCGCAACGGGGCTGCGCGTGCCGCTGACAACAGCGCGCCCATAACCCCAGAGCTGCAGAAACAGGCGCAAAGCCAGCACCGAGAACGATACCGGCACCAGCAGCTTCACCGGCCAGAGCGGCAGGCCGATGTCGAGGCTGGAGTCGCGGCTCCACATCGGAGAGCCGAAATCGAAGGACCGCAGGAAATGGGAATAGGTGCCCCAGACCAGCAACAGCATCAGCACCAGCATGATCAGGGTGGACAGAAACTCGGCCGACCAAAGCAGACGACCGCGCAGGCGCCCGACCAGAATATCCATGCGGATATGCCCGCCGAGACGTTGCGTATAGGAGATGCCGACGAATGCAATGAGCGGCATGGCCTGCTCGATCCAGTCGACATAGCCGGAAAGCGGCCGGTTGAAAAAATGGCGGCCGCCGACGCTGACCACAGCCAGCAGCATCAGGGAGAACACGGCGATACCACCGACAAGGGCGAGGAAGCTCTCCAGCCTGAACAGCTGGCGGTCGAGTTTGCTCAGGAGGGTGTTGTCCTCCAGAACCGGGCCGGTTGCCGACATCGGGTTTCTCCAGTGCAGAAAAAACGGAAAGGCCCCGCCCGTGCAGACACAGGGGCGGGGCGTTTTTCAGGGGCGCTTACTTGGCTTTTTCGGCCGCAAGCGTCTCGATCACCAGATCATAGAGTTCCTGACCGGGCA
>JALSHL010000131.1 GCA_026982255.1 Paracoccaceae bacterium
AACCCAAAGGGCGTGGATATCGCTTCATTTCAGCGGCGTGCGCCGCTTGCCAATAGAACCACTATTGACGGCGCGTCGCAAACCACTGATATTTCGCGATATTCACGCTGGCGGCGCGGGGTTTATGAGTCTACGCCCTAAGCGCTTGCGGACGGGCGGGAGTTGCGGCACATTCCGGCGAAAGCCAAACGGAGGTCCAGATGCCGCAATTCCTGAAAACACCCGATGCCGAGATTGCCTATCACAAGGTGGAGGGAGAGGGGCCGGGGGTGGTTTTCCTCGGCGGGTTCAAATCGGATATGGAGGGGACCAAGGCCGTCCATCTGGAGGCCTGGGCGCGGGCGAACGGACGGGCGTTTCTGCGCTTCGACTATAGCGGGCACGGGTCGTCCTCGGGGGATTTTCTGGACGGCTGCATTGGCGACTGGGCGCGGGATGCGATGGCGGTTGTGGCCTCGCTGACCGAGGGGCCGCAGGTGCTGGTCGGTTCGTCCATGGGCGGATGGATTGCCTTGCTGGTCTGTCGGGCCATGCCGGAGCGGGTGGCCGGTCTGGTCGGGATCGCGGCCGCGCCGGACTTCACCGAGGATTCCATGTGGGAGGGGTTCGATGCAGGACAACGCGCGGCGCTGGAACGGGACGGGCGGGTGGAGTTGCCCTCGGATTATTCCGATGAACCCTATGTTATCACGCGCAGACTGATCGAGGACGGACGCAAGCAACTGGTGTTGCGCGATCCGTTGCCGCTGCCCTTTCCGGTGCGGCTGTTGCAGGGAACGGCGGATACGGATGTGGATGTGTCCGTGGCCCTGCGTCTGCTGGATCATGCGCTGGGGGAGGATATCCGCCTGACGCTGGTCAAGGGCGCCGACCACCGTTTCAGCACGCCGGAATGTCTGGCGCTGGTCGAAACGGCGGTTGGCGAGGTTTCCTAGGGCGTAGACCCATAAACCCCGCACCACCAGTTAGCCGGATTTTTGTTCTGGCAAGGCGCAATCCCGCAGGAATAGCGGGGCTATTTCAAGGGGTTGCAACACAGCCAGGGCAGAAATCCGGCTAACCCAAAGGGCGTGGATATCGCTTCATTTCAGCGGCGTGCGCCGCTTGCCAATAGAACCACTATTGACGGCGCGTCGCAAACCACTGATATTTCGCGATATTCACGCTGGCGGCGCGGGGTTTATGGGTCTACGCCCTAGGGCCGGCTGCCGCCGATGGAACCTGTCAGGAAGTTCGGGGCCGAGGACAGGCGGATGGTGATGCCGATTTCCTCGGCGTTCGGGCCGTAGAAGCCGCCTTCGACGGAGCCGGTTGTGCCTTGTGCGAAACTGCCTGCGCCATTGGAGGGGCCGGCGGTGACGATGCTGCCGACGTCGAAGCTGGCACCCGGCATGCCCTGTCCGGCGCCGTCAAGCGTGGCCTGGATGGTCAGGTCGTTGATGCCGCCGGTGATGCCGGTCACGGTGCCGGTGATCTGGCTGGTTGCAGCCGCGAAGTTCACCGAGATGCTGGCGTTGCCAGTCACCAGGCCGGAGATGCTGCTGTAGCCGAGGAAGGTGCCGGTATAGGTGGCACTGCCGGTTGTCGGCATGTCCGCAGCAGGCGTGTAGGAGCCGGCGGTGAAGCCTCCGTAAGCCCAGCGGTTGGAGCTGACCGTGGGCTGGTTGGCCATGGTGAACACGCCGGTCAGCGTATAGATCAGGTTGTCGTTGCTGCGGGTGATCGAGAACTTGTAGCCGAGGTCGGTGGTGCCGTTATAGGTCACGCCGTTGGCGGGCATGATGAAGGTGCCCTTGCCGTAGTAGACGTTGGTATTGTTGTTGCGGAATACGGCGACATATTCGTTGGCGTTTGCCGTGGTGTCGAGCCGCTGCAGTTTCTGCCCGTTTTCGTTGGGAGAGTTCACGCCCACAGGTGTGGTGCGGTCCCGCCACCAGCCGGTGTGGTTGCCGCGCACCACCAGTTCGGTGTTCGGTGCGAGGTCCGCGAGGGGCAGGGCGACATAGGGGGTCGGGGGCGGAGTGTTACTGCCGCCTGCACAGGCAGACAGGATGGTGAAAAGGGACAAAGCAATCAGGGCAATGCGCATGGGGCACCTTTGAATTCCGACAATCGCAAGGGACGCAGCCCCGGCGATTGACACTGGTAAACGGTTTATTTGCGGCATATTGTAGACGAATTCTGTTTAATTGCCAGAAAAAGGTATTGGCTTTGACGGCTCTTTCCCTGCGGTTCCCGCGACATTTTCTGATGATTGTCGGCTTGAGTGTCGCCTTTGCGACGTTGTTCGCCGATAGGGTGCGCGGTCAAGATATTTGCGACCATTCGTTGCGTGTGTTGATCGAGGCGCGGGAATTCGGGGCTGCCTATGTTTGCGGACTGCAGGCGCTGGAAAACGGCGACAAAAGTGTTGACGTCCTGCTGGTCGTGGCGCGGGCGGCGCAGGAGACCGGACGGCCGGAGGTGGCGGCGGAATATGTACGCAGGGCGCGGACGCTGCCGATGAACCGCTCGCAGAAGTTTGCCGCCCGTCTGATCGGAGGCATGGCCGAGGCGGCGTTGGGGAATACGCTGGCGGCGAAGCTGCAGTTGCGGCGGGCTTCGGATTTTGCCGGCAATCCGGTGGAAAAGGAAGTGGTGGCGCAGGCGCTGGCCGGAGTCGCCGCAGGCTCTCCGTGGCGCGGGACGGTGCGTTTCGGAATTACGCCGAGTGACAATATCAATGGCGGTAGCCTGCACGATACGATCACATGGCTGGGGCTGGAATTTCCGCTCGATGCGGATGCACGGGCGCAGGCAGGGACCGGATATTCGCTGGGCGGGGATGTGAGCTATACGCGGTTGCTCGGGGATCGGGTGCAGTGGGAAAACACGTTGAGTTTTGACGGGGTTGTCTATGACGGGCGCGGGCGCAATGATCTGAAGGCGGGTTTTGTTTCGGCTCTGAGTTATGCTGCGGGCGGAGAGGTGCCGGGAATCTGGAAGGGGAGCCTGTCGCTGGAACGGCGGGCGATTGCCGTGGGACTGGGGGAGCCGGCCTTCGGGGATTATATGCCCTATACGACCACTGCGACAGCCGGTCTGGAACGGTTCTGGCAGCCGGAAGCGGGCGGGGTGGTCTCTCTTTACGGGACATACAGCTACCGGCGTTCGGACAGTGGCGGTGCGGATGCGCGGATAGCGAAGCTGGGCGGGTTTTACCGGTTTGACTGGGGCGGCGGGCAGGTGCAGTTTGGCGGTTATTTGGAGGATGTGGATACGACCGATGCGAACGAGGCCGCGCGGGCTGCCCGGGTTTCGCTCGGCTATGC
>JALSHL010000132.1 GCA_026982255.1 Paracoccaceae bacterium
TGCCGCCCGCGCTCAGCCCGTCACCTCCCGGCGTGCCCACATTGGCGGTAAGCACGCTTGCACCCAAATCCGTTTTGGCACTGATATTCAGGAACGTGTCCGGGCTGGCCACTTCGTTGTCCGGGTCGGTTCTGGCCGAAAAAGCCCCGCTCTCGAAAGTGGCCGTGGTGGCGGTATCCACATTGTCGACCACCAAGGCCGCGCCACCCAGAACGCTGGCACCGCCGACAAGCTCGCCAAGTCCGGTGCGAAACCCCTCGATCATTCCGCCATATATATCGATCCCCGCCGTGTTGCTGTTGTCGGGATCGTCCAGCGGTTCATCATCGACCAGGGCATTCAGCTCATACCGTTCATAGACGGTATTGGCCTCGATCGTCAGATCGGCATCGCCGGTGCGCATGGTCGTGCCGGCAAGAGCATCCGATACCGTGTCGTCATAAGACAGGATAACCGCCTGCCCCTTGCCATCGCTGTTGCCGCCGGAGCGCGCGTCTATGGTAATGTCTTTCTCGACCAGACTGGAAACCGTGATCCCGCCGGTCGCAGCGGTAGTTATCGGGAAAAGGTCGGGGATGAAATCATAATCGGGCAACCAGTAGGTGGACCCGTCCAGCCGGGCCGTGGCCTCGGAACTGCGGGCACTGATGGCAAGCGCCAGATTGGTATCGGAACCGGAATCCGCCCCGCCGGCGCTCAACACCAGATCTTCCCGTGCAATCGCCCGCACCTGCAGATCCCCGCCCGTGTATATCTGGTTGCCATCGACAGTTGTAATCGCAACAGTATCGGAAAGGGCAACCGCCACAGGCAGGGCCTGACTGTCCGGATCCAGCACGATTTGCGTCTCTGCCCGCGAGGTGAAACGCGCATCGCCCGACGCGATGATATAGCTGTCCTCCACGATCGTGTACGCCTCGGCAATAACCGCAGCCGGAAGGTTGGCCGCATCCAGATTGTTCAGAAGACTGGCCACCGCAGCATCCACATCTGACAGCTGGGCGGATATGAAGCTGTCGATTACACCGATACCGGTGCCCCCGAATATACCGTTTACATAGTCACTGACCGCCCCCGGGGTCGCCAGCAGATTGTCCTTGACCACCCGGGTCCGGAAGGTCACGTCATTCCCCCAGACAATGGCACCGGTTACCGAAATTTCGGCCCGCCCTGTTGGCAGGGGTGCAGTCCACAAATCCACCGCATCATCCATTCGCGCATCGAGCAGAATGTCACCGCCGGTGAATCCGTTATCGGCAAAGGCAAGCAGAGCGGCACCGGAAAGCACCTCGATCCGGGGCGCCTCGAGGGTAAGGTTGCCCGAGTTGCCCTGGGACTGGTCGCGGAACGGATCGCTCCCCGAGCCGATGTCCCGGGTCGAAATCGTCACCCCTGAGGCAACAGTAATCCGCTCGTCGGCCAAAAGGACGTAATTGGCGCCTCCGGTATTTACATCTGTCGTGACCTCGATCACCAGCGGATCGATCAGCACGTCGCCGCCGTTCCCCATCATCGACCAGGCCCGCAGCTCCCCGCCAAGTTCGACCAGATCAACCCCGGAAAACTCTACGAAGCCGCCGTCACCCGCGCCAAGGGCCGCAGCCGAAACCACGGCACCCGCATCAAGAAAAGCCGCTTCGCCGGCAAACAGGATTACCGTGCCGCCCGCGCCATCGCCAAGCCCCTCGGCACCGACAACCGCATCCCATTCAAGCCGGATATCGCCCCCGGACCGCATATCGATCACGCCTCCCGAAGTGGCCGAACCGGCACTGACCCGCGCCCCCGGAGCAAGCGCCAGATTGCCGCCGGAGCGGACAGTGATATTGCCGGTATTCACGGCCGCATCGATCGCGGCCGCCCGCTCGCCGGCCGCCAGCTCGCCGGATATGGAAATATCGCCTCCGGCGGTCAGACGCACGAACTCTCCCGCCGCCACGCGCCCTGCAATATCGATATCGCCCGCCCCTTCGGGGGCCGTGCCGGCCGCAAGAGCGGATACCATCTCCGCATCGATCGCACCTTCAAGAAACCCCCGTTCCGGGGTGGCCATCCCGACCGAGCCGGCGATGATCTCGCCCCCGGCCGTTACGGCAAAACCGTCCGGATTGACCAGAATCAACTCGCCACCGACCGAACCGCCCGCCATGCCCTGCACCAGTCCGGATATCTGGCTGCGCCCGCCACCAAGAATATTGACGGTACCGACACTGTTTCCGGGCGCATAGATATTGACCGTTTCCCCGACACCGACACCGAAAGCGGAAAAACTGTTCACGCCGTAACCGGACACCACCGTGGCCGTCAGAATATCGGTCTGCCCCCCGCTGGTGGCAATTGTGGTCTGGGTGCGCCCATCCGCGATAATCGAATCAGCCATGGCCTGCCAGGCTGGCGCAACCGCCAGAACACAGGCCAGAAATATTCCACCGGCAATACGGGCCCATTCGTGCATATTTCGCGACAGCTTACGGAAAAATATACTAAAATCCAAAACGACTTCCCTCAATACATCAATAGCTTCAACCAGCAATACCGGACACAAGTGAAAATTCGCTCACTTATATCCCCGGTTGCCTTCCAACCTTTTTCGAGACATTGGCGGAAAAAAAGTCATATGAAAAATCGATTATTTGTATTATTTGGATTTGTATGACGAATTTAAAGACATTCGACCTGAACCTGTTGCGCGTATTTGATGCACTTTTGCGCGAGCGCTCGACCATCAAGGCGGGCAAACGGGTCGGCCTTTCGCAGCCCGCGGTTTCCGCGGCACTCTCGCGCCTGCGTCTGCTGCTTGGCGACGAACTATTCTTCCGCAACGGCAAGACTTTCGAGCCAACGAAATTTGCGCTGTCACTCGAGTCCCCGCTACAGGATTTGATGGAACAGATAGAAAACCTCATCTGCGGCCCGGATGCCTTTGATCCGGCGACGTCGGAAGTCGGCTTCCGTATCTCTGGTGCAGATTACTTTGCCGAACTCTTAATGCCTGCCCTCATGGAACGTCTGCAGGTAATGGCCCCGTCAATGCGAACGCATCTCGTCAACATGGTCCCGAGCAAACCCTTCGAGGCTCTGACACTCTATGATGTCGATCTGGTGCTGATCCCAGAAATGGAGCTGCCTGATTGGGCAGAACACCAGCGGGTTCTCACTTCCGAGTTCTACGTCATTGCACGCTCGGGCCATCCCCGGCTTGCAAATTCCGGTGTCAAACCAGGGGAGGTCATCCCGATCGACCTGTTTTGCGACATCAGCCATGTATTGTTTTCGGCCAACGGCAAGCGATATGCGCAAGGA
>JALSHL010000133.1 GCA_026982255.1 Paracoccaceae bacterium
CAGGCGGGTGTGGTCAATGCGGCGACGGGGGCCTTCGACACATATTTTTCCATCGACCAGATTGCCGAGAACGGTGTCAGCTTCTCGCTGCGCCCCGACAGTGTGTCGGATGCGGTTTCGACTGCGCAGGAGGTTGTCTATTATGGCGGACTGGGTGCCGCTGCGCTGAATGATTTCTCCGATGCGATCAGTGATGGCGGGGCATTTTCGGCCAATGCCACGACCCTTGGTGCCGCGGCGGCGGTGGTGCTTATCGGCGGCAGTGTCGTAGCCGAAATCGACCTGAGCGCGGAACCGAATCCGGGGTTCGGTTTCCCGCCGGCGCCCGGCGGTATTCTGGCAGGTGGAGCGGTGAATGTGGCCACCACTATCACTGCGAAGGGCACGGCGATCGGATTCGGTGTCCAGATCGGCAGCAACAGTATCGGCGCATCGGTTTCCCATGCACGGGCCAACCAGCTTGCCATGGCCCGCATCATCGACGGAAATATCCTGGCGCCGGAAGTTGCTGTTGCTGCGGTTAATTCCGGCCGGATGACCACTATTGGCGGTGTGGTGCTGGGGGCGACCGGTCAGGCGGCTGTTGGCGGCTCGCTCACGCTTGTCGATATGGATACGGCGACCATTGCCCAGATGACGGGCACACAGATCGATGCGGGAATTACCGGCGTGGATATGGCTGCGGCGGATAACAGCAGCGCGCTGTCTCTGGCACTGGCCGGCGGCGGCTCCGCGGGCGCGGTTTCAGCCATAGGCGCGGTTTCGGCTGTCTCGCAACGCGCGCTCGTGCATGCAGGTTTCATTGACAGCACTGTCATATCGCAGGGTGACATCAGGGCTGTGGCGACACGTGCGGCACTGACCAATTCGGTTGCCGCGCAGGGCGGAGGTGGTGGTGCCTTTGCTCTGGGTGTGGCCATATCCGACGTGGTTCTGCGTGGTGTGACCGAGGCGGTTGTCGAAGGTGGTTCTCTGACGACAACGGGTGCAAGTTCCGATATTCTGGTATCTGCGGTTACCGAACAAAGCGCCGGAGCTGTCGCGGCCGGTGCCAATGTAGGCATGACAGCCGGTGGTAGCGGCACATTTTCCCTGATTACCCGCGAAGATGTAACCCGCGCGCTGGTTGCCGGTGCCAATCTGAACGCCAGCGACAGCGTGTTGGTCGAAGCGCGCAGTTCCATGACGCTGGATGCTGTTGGCGGTGGCGATGAAGGTATGCTCGCGGCAATTGGTGCGGCCAGCCTGAACCTGTCTGGCGGCGGTACGGCCGGGCTGGGGGTGTCGGTTACGGTGCTGCGTGCGCAAGGCACGGTCAGCGCCTCGGTGGAGGCGGGCAGCAATGTTACGGCGGCCGGTGGCGGTGACGGCGTTTCATCGGTGCGCCGGAATGCGGCGGATAATTATGCCGGCCTTGCCTCCCATGTATATAATGGCGTAGCGGTGGTGGCCGATAATGATACCGCGCTGAATATCCTTTCCATGTCCGCGTCGGCGAGCGGGGCTGTGGCGATTGCGGCGCAAGTGCCGGTGGTGATCATCCGGGACGCGGTGCTGGCCCAGATTTCCGCAAGCACGATTACAAGCGAGACCGATATCGACGTGCGCGCCGGGAACCGGTCGGCGCTTCGGGTGATGTCCTTCGGTGCGCAGGCCAGCGGCACTGTTTCGGGCGGCGCGGAGGTGCAGGTGATACATCTGGCCCGCGAGACCCGCGCCCTGGTAAGTGACAGTATTCTGGCCGCTGTCGGCGACATTGACGTGATGGCCGTTTCGCCGGATGAAATCGAGACCTGGTCCGCATCGCTTTCGCTATCCGGCACTGTTTCGGTGGCCGGTGTGGTTCAATCGATCCTTGCGGAGACTGTCACAGAGGCCGTGATCAGCGGCGGCACCACCCAGGCGGATGGCAACCTGGAGCTGACAGCAGCCGCGCCACGCGACCTGACCCAGAACGCGGCCAATGTTGCACTGGCGGGAGTGGCCGGGGTCGGGGCGACTGTCCTTTATCTTGTCGCGGCGGATAATGTTCTGGCCGAAATTGCAGATGGTATTGCCAGCGGCGGGGCGGTGCTGGAGATCGAGGGCGATGTGGATATTGTTGCCCGTGCAGATATTGATCTGAACAGCACCGTTGTTGGCGGCAGCAGCAGTCTGGTGGCACTGAACGGCGCCATTCTGGTGGTCAAGACCAAGCAGGTGGTGCAGGCGCGCCTTGGCGACAATGCAAGGATGACCGGCTTCATGGCGGATGCGCTGAACATCCGGGCGCTGAACAATATCGCGCAGGACGTGATCGTGGGCAATGTCACCGGTGGTGGTGTGGCGATCGGTGCGGCGATTGCCGTGGTTTCCGGCAACAATTCGGTGCTGGCCGAGATTGGTGACGGTGCCGATGTGGAACTGGCCGGCTCCCTCCTTTTGCAGGCGGATGCCGATCGTGACATTTCTGTTTTCTCGGCCGGTATTGGCGGCGGTGCGCTTGCCTTCCAGGGGTCGGCTGCGCTTCTGAGTTTTGGTGCCCTGGCGGTCAGCGACGAGACCGAAGAGACCCTGGCTGCCATTGAGGCGGATCTGACGGGGGGCGGTCTGGGTGATTTCGGCGGCGAGGATACGCGGACGACTGCGGCGCTTGCCGATGCCGAAAACCAGCGCCAGACCGTGGCCGGATTGCGCCTTGCCGAAATTCCCGACAGCGTATCGGTGGCTGTTGGTGATGGCGCCCGGGTTATCGCCACCGGCAGCATTGATCTGCTGGCCGAGGAGGGTGGCCAGATCGATGCAACCAGCGGGGCGGTGGGGCTGGGGGCGCTGCCTTTGGGCGGCGGGCTGACACGGCTTTCCCTGACAACGCAGGTGACCGTGGATATCGGCGATTCTTCCCGGCTTGAGGCCACGGGTGGCAATGTCGACCTGCGTGCGGCTTCGGTCGTGGATATGGGCTCGCCCATCGCTGTTGCCGGTACATTGGGCGTTGTTTCCGCCGCCGCAGCGATTAGCGAAACCCACGCCGGACGCCGTATCGCGGTAGATGTCGGGAATTCTGCCTACCTGGGCGATGGCGGTGTCGGGACAGGCTCGCTTTCGATTACGGCGCTGGAAAGCGGGGCGACCAGTGCCGAGGCAACCGGCGTGGGTGTCAGTGCCGTGGCGGTGGGCGGGGTATTCTCCACCGCCCGGAACGATACGCAATTATCGATCGCCTTTGCCCCGGGCACCGGGACGCTTCTTGAAGCCGGTGCTATCGACATTAGCGCCACCCGCGAAGGGGCGGTGGAAGCCACAGGCACCGGCATTTC
>JALSHL010000134.1 GCA_026982255.1 Paracoccaceae bacterium
ATTCGGGTGCCATGGCGTCGGCGTCGGCGAGGGTGCGGACGGTGTAGACCCCTCCGAGGCCGCCGCCGATAGCGTCGGGCAGGCGGATCGGGCTGGAGCCGGTGGTCAGGGCCAGCTGGTCGTAGGGCAGCACCTCGTTGTCCAGCGTCACGGTTTTGTCCTGCGGGTCGATGGCGGTAACGCGGGCGTTGGTGCGCAGGGTGATGTTCTGTTCGGCGTAAAATGCCTCGGGACGCAGGTAGAGGCGCTCCACCTCCATCTCGCCCAGCATGTATTTTTTCGACAGCGGCGGGCGCTGGTAGGGGGGCACCGGTTCCTCGCCGATCAGGGTGATGTCGCCGTCAAAACCGAGCGCGCGCAGCTTGACCGCGAGCGAGGATCCGGCCTGTCCGGCACCGATGATGACAATTCGAGACATATTCTACCCTTTCGCCAAAGCATCCATTTTGCGCGCCATTTTCACGTCGCGCATGGACAGGCCCTCTACATCGTGGCTGGTGAGGGTCACGTCAACGGTTTTGTAGACATTTGCCCATTCGGGATGGTGGTTGAGCTTCTCGGCCCAGATCGCGGCGCGGGTCATCCAGCCGAAGGCCTCGACAAAATCGGCGAAGGTGTAGGTTTTGGAAATCGCGTCGCGGGTGGCGTCGTGTGTCCAGCCTGCGGCGGCAAGCTCCGGCAGGAATGCGGCGCGTTCTTCGGAGGTAAGCGGAGGTGACAGCATTATGGTCCTTTCCTGAACGGGCCGTAGCCCTTCATGGTTTCGATGTCTTCGGTGACGGCCTCGCGCTCGTCCTGAAGGAAGCGGTCGACGGCCTCGCGGAAGCCCTCGTCGGCGATCCAGTGCAGCGAGCGGACCGGTGCGGGCAGATAGCCGCGGGCCAGTTTGTGCCCGCCCTGCGCACCGGCCTCGACCCGTTGCAGACCGCGGGCGATGGCGAAGTCGATGGCCTGATAGTAGCACAGTTCGAAGTGGAGCGCGGGGTGGTCCTCGACACAGCCCCAGTAGCGGCCGAACAGGGTGTCCGCCCCGATGAAGTTGAGCGCGCCGGCGATCCAGCGCCCCTCGCGCCGGGCCAGAACCAGCAGGATGTCGTCGCGCATGGTTTCCTGCATCCGGTCGAAAAACGCGCGGGTCAGATAGGGGGTGCCCCATTTGCGCGCGCCGGTGTCCTGATAGAACTGCCAGAAGGCATCCCAGTGTTCGGGCCGGATCCGGTCGCCGGTGAGGGGGACGATCTCTCCGCCGAAGCCCTGCGCCTGCCGCCGTTCCTTGCGGATCATTTTGCGTTTGCGCGAGGACAGGGCGGCGAGGAAATCGTCGAAGGAGGCGTAGCCCCCGTTGTGCCAGTGGAACTGTTCGGTCAGGCGCGGCATCATGTCGTGCGCGGGGCCGAGGGCGTGTTCGTCGGCGGTGCAGAAGTTGATATGGAAAGACGACAGGCCGTTGCTGCGGGCCAGCCGTTTCCCGCCCTCGATCAGCGCGTGGCGCGTGGTGTCGTTGCCGGTTAACAGGCGCGGGCCGGTGGCGGGGGTGAAGGGGACGGCGGACAGGAGCTTCGGGTAGTATTTTCCGCCCGCGCGTTCATAGGCGCCGGCCCAGGCGTGGTCGAAAATATATTCGCCCTGCGAGTGGAATTTGGCATAGAGCGGCATTGCGCCGGTGACGGTCTCGCCTTCGCGGGCGATCAGGTGCAGGGGCTGCCAGCCGGTGCCTTCGCCGACCGAGCCGCTTTGTTCCAGCGCCAGCAGGAAACGGTGGGCGGTGAAGGGGTCGAACGGGCCGGAAGCGGCGGCGCAGGCGTCCCAGTCGGCAGCGGGGATGTCGGCAATGTTTTCGAGGATGGAGAGTGTGGTGTCGGTCATGCGGAAGTCTTACCAAACCGTAAACGATAAAACCACTAAACTAGTTTAGTGGAATGAAAGCATGGCGAAAAACCGTCACAAACCAACAGGTTGCACCGGTCAATCTTTCAGGAGTTCGTGCAGTTCATACACCAGCGCCAGCGCCTCGCGGGCCGTCATTTCGTCGGGGTGAACGGTTTTCAGGCGTTCCTCGACCTCGGACGGGGCGTTTGGGGCCGGTGCGGGGGTGGCGCTGAACAGGGGGAGGTCGTCGATCAGGGTATCGACCTTGCCGCCGCCCTCGCGGTCGCCTTTTTCCAGCGCGTCCAGCACAAGGCGGGCGCGTTCGACGACCCGTTCGGGCAAACCGGCGAGCTTGGCCACCTGCACCCCGTAGGAGCGGTCGGCGGCGCCTTCGCGGACCTCGTGCAGGAAGATCACGTCGCCTTCCCATTCGCGCACGGTGACGGTGGCGTTGCGCAGACCGGCGAGTTTGCCCGCCAGCGCCGTCAGTTCGTGGTAGTGGGTGGCGAACAGGGTGCGGCAATGGTTGACATCGTGCAGATGCTCCAGCGTTGCCCATGCAATCGACAGGCCGTCGTAGGTGGCCGTGCCGCGCCCGATTTCGTCGAGGATCACCAGCGCCCGTTCCCCCGCCTGATTGAGGATCGCGGCGGTTTCGACCATCTCCACCATGAAGGTCGAGCGCCCGCGGGCGAGGTCGTCTGCCGCGCCGACGCGGCTGAACAGCTGGTCGATGACGCCGATGCGGGCGGATGTGGCGGGAACGAAGGCGCCCATTTGTGCCAGCAGGGCGATCAGGGCATTCTGGCGCAGGAAGGTGGATTTACCCGCCATGTTCGGGCCGGTGAGCAACCAGACCTGCTTGTCCGACAGGTCGCAATCGTTGGCGACGAAGGGCGCGCCGGTGCGGCGTAGGGCGGCCTCCACCACCGGATGGCGGCCTCCGGTGATCTGGAAATCGCGCGAGGAGTCCATCACGGGCCGGACCCAGTTTTCCCCGCTGGCGAGGTCGGCAAGGGCAGCGGCGAAGTCCACCTCGGCCAGCGCCTTGGCGGCCTGTGCGATATGCGGGGCGCGGGCCATGACGGCGGCGCGCAGATCGGCGAAGACCTCCTGTTCCAGCGCCAGCGCCCGCCCGCCGGCGTTCAGGATCTTGGTCTCCATTTCCGACAGCGGCACGGTGGTAAAGCGCACCTGGTTGGCGGTGGTCTGGCGGTGGATGAAGGTTTCCGACAGCGGCGGGTTCAGCATCTTTCCGGCATGGCCCGCAGGGGTTTCGACGAAATAGCCCAGCACGTTGTTGTGCTTGATTTTCAGGGCGGAAATGCCGGTCAGTTCCTGATATTCGGCCTGCATGGCGGCGATGACGCTGCGCCCCTCGTCGCGGAGTTTGCGGGATTCGTCGAGGTCGGGATTGAAGCCTTCGGCC
>JALSHL010000135.1 GCA_026982255.1 Paracoccaceae bacterium
AACGCAGCCCATACAGGAGGCGGGCGAAGATTGGAAGGGTCAGCGGGTTTCCGCGGCCTTCGCGCGCATCACTTCGTGGCGCATCTGCATGAGTTGGCGGAACAGCAGAAGCTGCGTCGCTTGTGGCAGAACTTCGGTCGATCCGGCCTGCTGCACGCGGGCGTAAAGGTAAAACGCATCGGAATCGAGCAGCAGAGCGCGGATTTGCTGTTGGCGCCACGCCACCGATTTTTCGTGCAGCTCCGCCAGCACAGGATCGGCTTTCAGTTCTGCCAGTATCGGGGCCGAGAGCGGGGCGGTGCGGGCGATAGAGGTGTCTTCGACCGCATTGAAATTCCGGTCGATCCAGTAGGCCAGATCAATCGGTTCGTGCATATGGTTAGGGCGACCCCGCATCCGTTTGACGAGAAAATTTTCAGCCGAACCAAGGGCATAGTGGTTGATCTGTGCCAGTTTATACTGGTCATCGAACGTCGGGATCAGGGTGGAGCCGCCGGGCACTTTCGTCGGCAACGGGTTACCGGAGCCGTCCACCCAGACGGAGCGGGCCTCCTTCCCTTTGCGCGGGTCGCGCGGGCGGTGGACGCCGGGTTTGCGATAGGTGCCGTCGTTGCGATACAGGCATTTGAACTGCACCGCGCGCCACGGCCAGACCATGCCGACGGGGGCACAGCGGCTGAATTGTTCCGTCACCGGTTCGTCGCGGAACCGCGCAATGCCGTTGTCGCCAAACATCCGCCATGCCAGCGCGAAACCGGTGGCTTCGGGGCGGGCGGCGAACAGGTCGGCCAGATGCCCCGCGCCCGTCTTGATGGTCAGGAACTCGTCCACATCGGTCGTGTATATCCAGTCCACCTGCTGCATCAGGGGGTGGCTGGCGGCGCGGCTCAGGGCCTGCCACTGCACGGTTTTCTTGCCCTTCTGCGGGTTGGGGACATGGGTGATTTCGCCCATTTCCGCCAGACGGTCGAGCATGGCATCGGTGCCGTCGGCGCAATCGTTGGAATAGACCAGAAAATCGGTGAACCCGATGGCCTTGTGATGCGCCAGCCATTCCAGAATGAACGGCCCTTCGTCGCGCATCGAAGTCACAATCAGGGCGCGGCGGGGGTCTGGCATCTGGTCCTCGGGGTGGCTGGTTCGCGCAGAGCATACAGAAGCCGGCGACCTGCGCCAAGGGTTCCGCTTGTTGTTGCGCAAAATAGCCGCTAGACCTGTTTTTGACTAAAAACAGCCGGTTTTCGGCGATAACGGGCGATTTTCGTGCAGGTTTTTCAGCATTTGAAGGCAGCAACAGACGCATCCGGTGTGCTGGATGTGGTGCGCAACGGTGATAGCGAACGGGTGTTTTACGGCGCCGGCGCGGGGGCGATGCCGGAAGGGGCCACGGGCATCCCCGGCGGCTATTTCGTCGAGCGTCCGGCGAAATCCGGCCATCCGCTTGCCACCGACCTGTTCGCCGGTCTGAACACCTTGCTGGCGGTAGAATACAACCCCGACCCGCAAGACATTGCCGACTGGCTGGCATTCAACCTCGCACATAGCGGGGCGGAGGCGGCGCTGGTCATCCGCCGCCTGCCCGCACGCCGCAAGGAACGCCATACCCTCAAGGATATCCGCAAGGCGGTGAACGGGGTGAAGGGGTTGAAACGGTTTGTGCTGCTCGACTATGACCTGCCGCTCGGCAAGCCCACGGAAATCGCCGAAAGCGAGCGCCTGCTGGCGCCCGAAGCGCCCGGAAAGGCGCTGCTGGAGCGGCCGGAGCCGGACCCGTGGCGCGCGCCGCTGGGGGAGTTCGGGGTCTATGCCGCCGCCCGTTTCCGGTTTCTGGCCGATGCGCGGGCCGTGCTGCATTGCCGGATCGGCGATCTGGTTCTGACGGGGCGCAATGTGTTTGATGCGGCGACGGCCAGCGACAGCTATATCAAGCTGCGGGCGCGCTATGCCTATCCGTGGAAAATTGCCGAACCGGGGAATACGCGGATCACGGATCACAGTTGCAAACGGTTTGACTCCGATGCCGGTGGCAGTATCTGGTGCGCGCGCCCCGATCTGGAGGGGTTCTGGCGGCCGTTTCGTGCCAGTGCCATGCAGGCCGATTTGCTGCCGGATGCGCCCGCGATCTGGCGCTGCACGGGGGTATTGCACAAGCATCTGAACGTGGCCGAACTGGTGCCGAAATCGAGCCTGATTGCCGCGCCCGGGTTGATCCGCGCCATAGCGGAAACCCTCGGCACCGCACCGAACGTGCCGCCACCGCGCGAGAAACCCGCCGACGGATTGAAAAACGAACGGGTTTTGGCGGTCACCACCATGAAGGACGAGGGGCCGTTCATTCTGGAATGGCTGGCCTATCACCGCTCCATCGGGGTGACGGACTTTCTGGTCTATACCAATGACTGCTCGGACGGGACGGATGCGATGTTCGACCTGTTGCAGCGCAAGGGATATGTGGAGCACCGCCGGAACCCCTATCGCGAGGTCGGGTTGCGGCCGCAGCATGCGGCCTATCACGATGCCTCCGAAAGCGAGCTGGTGAAACGTTCCGACTGGGTGGTCTGCATGGATGTGGACGAATACATCAACATCCATGTGGGTGACGGCACCCTGGCGGCATTGTTCGAGGCGATTGGCGGGGCCAACATGATCTCGCTGACGTGGCGGCTGTTCGGCAATGCGGATATTACGGAATTCCGGGACGGTTTCATCACTGAACAGTTCTTTCGTGCCGCGCCCGAGTTCATCCGCAAGCCGCATCAGGCATGGGGCTTCAAAACCCTGTTCCGTCCGCTGGGGTATTACAAGAAATTCGGCGTGCATCGTCCGAAGGGGCTGCGGCCGGAGGCGCTCGATCAAGTCAAATGGGTCAACAGCAACGGCCACCCGATGCCGCCGAAACTGCTGCGCAACGGCTGGCGCAGCTCGGCAGGGAACTGGGGCTACGGGCTGGTGACGCTGAACCATTATGCGCTGCGCTCGGCCGAGAGCTTTCTGGTCAAACGCTTTCGCGGGCGGGTGAACCATGTGGATCGGGATCAGGGGATGCACTACTGGTTCCGCATGAACACCAACGCGACCGAAGACCGCTCGATCCTTGACAAACTGCCCCGCGCGCGGGCGGAGTTCGACCGTATGATGGCCGATCCGGAGATCCGCGCCATGCACGCAAGCTGCGTTGCCGCGCACCGCGCCCGTATCGACAGCCTGCTGCAAAACACCGAATACCGCGCCCTGTTCGACGAAATCACCGGCGAGCGGATGCGGGCGCTGTCGCGACGGCTGCACTATTTCGGA
>JALSHL010000136.1 GCA_026982255.1 Paracoccaceae bacterium
GCAGCCGCCGGCGTCGTTGCCGAAACCGAGACCGCGGTTATCGCGGCGCCGGTCGCAAGCGGAAACGCCGGTTTCGCGGCTCCCGAAGCAGGGGCGGCCAGCAACAACAGCGGGCTTTCGGGCACCGGGGGCGGGATACCGGCGGTTACACCTCCGACGCAACTCGGAAATTCCGATACGGGCAGTGCGGCACCGGTCGCGCCGGAAGCCGCAACAAAACCCGCTACAGGTTTTGCCCTGAATGGCCAGACCCTTGTCTCGCCCTCCGGTGACGGCGCCGCGAATATTGCCAGCCCGGGGACCGCAGGCGGCGCTTTTGCCAGCTATGCCCAGAGCTTCGATGCCACCACGGACAAACCGGCAGTGGCGATTGTGCTGCTTGCCGACAATGTTGCCCAGGTGGAAACCGCGATGGCCCTATCCGAACCGGTGAGCATTGCGGTCAGTGCCGACAATCCGGATGCTGCCGATATCGTCTCCAAAGTCCGCAGTTTCGGGGGCGAGGCCTTGATATTCCTGCCGCCCGAAGGCCCGCACAGCCTGCGCAGCGGCACCGACCCTGCAACAGCCGTTGCATCGCTTCGGGACAGCCTTGCGTCGATCCCTGCGGTTATCGGGATCGTGGACGGACCGGATGGCGACCTGCCCTCCGATACCAGACTTCTGTCGGCGGTTCTCGATACGCTTGACGAGCAGGGATTCGGGGTGGTTACAACCACGTCCATCGGCCTGAACCGGGCCGAGATGATGGCCGGTGAGGCGGGTATTCCCGCAGCATCTATCGTGCGCCGCATCGACAGCGAACCGGGGAAAATTCCGGTGATCCGCCAGATGGACAAGGCCGTCCTGCAAATCGGTGACGGAAACAAAACTGTTGTGTTCGGCGCGGCCTCCAACGACGTGCTGTCGGCGCTCAAGTTCTGGATGAAAAGCAACAAGGCGCAGAATGTAACCGTGGCGCCCGTGTCCTTTACGATGAAATAGGCGTCAGGACTGGCCGTTGCGGAAATTCACGAACAGCCCCGCGTCCTCGGCCGCTTTCATCAGGGCTTTGGACTTGTTGACGGTTTCCTGAAACTCTGCCTCGGGGTCGCTGTCATAAACCACGCCGCCACCCGCCTGCACATACAGGGTTTCATCCTTGATTACGGCGGTGCGCAGCGCGATGCAGATATCCATATCGCCACCGGACGAGAAATAGCCGATACCGCCGCCGTAAATGCCGCGTTTCTCGGTTTCCAGTTCGTCGATGATCTCCATCGCCCGCACTTTGGGTGCGCCCGATACCGTGCCCGCAGGCAGACCGGCGAGCAGGGCGGACAGCGCATCGTAATCGTCGCGCAACTCTCCCTGAACGTTGGAAACGATGTGCATGACGTGGCTGTAGCGTTCGATGGTGAACTGTTCGTTCGGGTCCACCGTGCCGATTTTCGCCACGCGCCCGACATCGTTGCGCCCCAGATCAAGCAGCATCAGGTGTTCGGCCATTTCCTTCGGATCGGCCAGCAGATCGGCCTCCAGCGCCTTGTCCTCGGCCTCGTTGGCGCCGCGCGGGCGGGTGCCGGCGATCGGGCGGATGGTGACCTTGCGGCCCTGCACCTGCACCAGAATTTCGGGGCTGGCACCGATGACCTGAAAACCGCCGAAATTGAAAAAGAACATATAGGGCGACGGGTTGGTCCGGCGCAGCGCGCGATAAAGCGCAAAGGGCGGCAAATCGAATTTCTGCGACCAGCGCTGGCTGGGCACCACCTGGAAAATATCACCGGCACGGATGTAGTTTTTCGCCTTTTCCACCACCTCGAAATAGGCTTCCTTGCTGGTGTTCGATACCGGATCGAGCCGGAACGGCTCGGACCCGAGGTCGCGTGACTGGTTCGGAATGTCGCGGTCGAGGTCGCGCACCGCTTCCATCACCCGTTCGGCCGCCTGTGCATAGGCCGCACGGGCGCTTTGCTCGCCGTTGGCCCAGACGGGGCTGACAACTGTGACCTCGCCTTTGACGCCGTCCAGCACCACAACGATGGTCGGGCGCAGGAAAATCGAATCCGGCACCTTGATCGGGTCGGGATTGACGTTCGGCAGGTTTTCCACAAGCCGCACGGTATCGTAACCTAGATAGCCGAACAGACCCGCGGCCATCGGCGGCAGCCCCTCGGGAATATCCACCCGGCTTTCGGCAAGAATTTCACGAAGCGCGGCAAGGGTGCCCGACGGCATCGGTTCGAAGGCGTTCTCGTCGAAACGGGCAGAGCGGTTGACCTCGGCCTTGTCGCCATGCGCACGGAACACCAGATCGGGTTTCATGCCGATGATGGAATAGCGTCCGCGGGTCTCGCCGCCGGTCACGGATTCCAGCATGAAGCTGTCCTTGCGCGCTTGCGCCAGCTTCAGCATCAGCGAAACGGGCGTGTCCAGATCCGCGACCAGACGGGTCCAGACGACCCGGTTTTCGCCCGCGTCATATCCTGCCGCGAAATCCTCGTATGCCGGAAATATCTGCATTACTGCAACTGGGTATGCAGCGCGTCGATACGGGCCTGGTTGAGCGTCGGCTCGGCCTGCTGCACCAGCGCGGCGCTGAAATAGGTCAGAATATCCTGTGCCAGCAGGTCGTTCGCTTGCGTCGTTACCTGATCCACAACCGGCTTGGCGCGTTCGTCCTCGGGGTCGAAGGGTTTGACGCTGTTCAACTGCACAATAACCGCCCCGTCGACGTTCTCGAAAATACGCACTTCACCGGGTTCCATCTCGAAGACGGCGGGGATGACGGCAGGGGGCAGATCCGGCACATTGGCTGTGCGGGCGATTTCGGTGGCCTCGCCGATTTGCAGCGCACCGGCAAAATCACCGAGCGAACCGCCAGATACCTCGATCGCCGATGCGATCTGTTCGGCACGCTTCTGTATCAGTTCCTTGGTTTTGGCGGCCTTCCACCTGGCCAGAACCTCGTCGCGTACTTCCTCGAAAGGCAGGACATGCGGCTCTACAATATTGTCCACACGCAGGGCGAAGATACCGCCGTCGCTCATTTCGACGACATCGCGTTCCTCGCCGATTTCCGCGGCGCTTGCCTCGTCGCGGAATTCCGCATAGGCGGCGATCCCCTCGGTTCCGCCTTCGGGCAGGGCAATGGTTTCCAGCGTCAGCGGGGTTTCGTCTGCTACTTCCTCCAGCGTTGCACCGCCGGCGATCAGATCGATTACCTCGTCCGCGATGTCGGCAATCGTGCCGGTGGCCTCGCCCAGCGCGATTTCATGTTTCAAATCG
>JALSHL010000137.1 GCA_026982255.1 Paracoccaceae bacterium
TGCGGTCCTGCTTGCCATAAGCGACGAAGAAATCCTCCAGCGGTATCTCCCGCCGTTCGGCCGCGCGGCGCAGGGTTACGGTCGCACCCAGCGCAATCAGCGCAGGCGGGCTGTCCCCGATGGGCGAGCCGTTGGCAATATTGCCGCCGATGGTGGCGGAGTTGCGCACCTGCACCGAGCCATAGCGGCGCAGCAGTTCGGCAAAATCGGGATGACGGTCGATGATCGCGCCGCGCAGGCGGGCAATGGTGACGCCCGCACCGATACGCAAACCGGCGTCCGTTGCCTCGATCTGTTGCAATTCGTCCAGACGATGCAGGAATACAGTCGGATCAAGGGTGCGGAACATTTTCGTCACCCACAGGCCGACATCGGTTGCGCCGCCGATAACCGTCGCGTCGGGGTGGTCGGCATACCAGTTGGCGAAACTGTCGAGGGTCGCCGGCAGAAACGCCCCGTCCAGCGTGATATCCCTGTCGCCCGCGATTGCGCGCAGATGATCAGCCTCGTCCGTCAGCCAGTCGGGTTGCGGTAATTCTGCAGCGGCTTCGGCGGCGCGAATAATCGGGGCGTAGCCGGTGCAGCGACACAGGTTGCCCGCCAGCACATCGTCGAAATCCCGCCGCCCGTCGCGGTGCGCGGTATAAAGCGACATCACGAACCCCGGCGTGCAGAAACCGCATTGCGAGCCGTGATGTTTCACCAGCATTTCCTGCACCGGATGCAGACGGCCATCGGGGGCAGCGACGCCTTCAATCGTGCGCACAGATTTGCCATGCAGTTGCGGCAGGAACAGGATGCAGGCGTTGAGCGCGCGATGCACCAGTGCATCGCCCTCCAGCGCCGCAACAGAAACTGTGCAGGCGCCGCAGTCGCCCTCGTTACAGCCCTCCTTGGTGCCGGTCAGCGCCCGCGTCTCGCGCAGGTATTCCAGCAGGGTCATGGTCGGCGCGGGGTTTTCCAGCGCCACGTCCTGACCGTTCAGCAAAAAGCGGATCGTGCCCATCAACTGCCCCTGTAGGTCGAATACCCGAACGGCGAAAGCAACAGCGGCACATGATAATGGCTGTCTTCGGCAATACCGAACCGGATCGGGATCACGTCGAGAAATTTCGGCGAAGGCAGCGCCTGCCCCGTGCGGTCAAGGTATTCACCCGCATGGAACAGCAATTCGTATTCACCGGTCGCGAACACATCCGTATCCAGCAACGGCGCATCGCACCGGCCATCGTCGTTCGTCAGCGCCTCTACCAGCCGCTCGCGCCCCTGATCGAGGCGAAACAGCTCTATCCGCAGCCCTGCGGCCGGTTTTCCGCTGGCCGTATCAAGCACATGCGTCGTCAAACGTCCCATAACTTCCCCACTTTTCTGGTTCCGCCCAATCAAGCCCGAACGCACCCCGTTCGGCAAGCGAATTTTCCCCCCAATCGCCTCTTTCGCCACACCATCGGGTGGGATAGCCTTGGCGCATGAGCAAATCCGACACCCCCCGATTCATCCACCTGCGCCTGCACTCGGCCTATTCGCTGCTGGAAGGCGCGATTCCATTGAAAAAGCTGCCACAGCTTTGTGCTGACTGGGATTTTCCGGCGGTGGCAGTGACGGATTCAGGCAACATGTTCGGTGCGCTGGAATTTTCCGAAACTGCAGCCAAGGCGGGAATCCAGCCGATTATCGGGTGTCAGCTTCAACTAAAGTTTGAAACTGCTTCAAGGCCCGGGGACCGCGCGCCGGATCCCAAGGCCATCGTGTTGCTGGCGCAAAACGAGCGCGGCTATGAAAACCTGATGAAGCTGAACTCCTGCAATTTTCTGGAGTGCGGCGACGAGGCCCCGCACATTACCATGGCGCAGTTGTCGGAACATACCGAAGGGCTGATCTGCCTGACCGGCGGGGCGCTCGGTCCTGTCGGGCAATTATTGCAGGACGGCCAAACCGACAAGGCGCGCCTGCTGATGGAGCACTTCCACCGCCTGTTCGCCGACCGCCTGTATATCGAGGTGCAGCGCCACCCGACCGGCGAAGGCCGCCGAACGCCGGAAGAGGTCGCGACCGAACCGGCCTTCGTCGAAATGGCCTATGCAATGAACATTCCGCTGGTCGCGACCAACGACGTGTATTTCCCGAAACGCGAGATGTATGCCGCCCATGACGCCCTGATCTGTATCGCCGAGGGCGCCTATGTGGACCAGCAGGAACCGCGGCGGCAGCTGACTCCCGAACATTATTTCAAATCGCCGCGCGAAATGGCGGAACTGTTCGACGATCTGCCCGAAGCGCTGGAAAACACTGTCGAGATCGCGCGGCGTTGTGCCTTCAAGGCCTATCTGCGCGACCCGATCCTGCCGAAGTTCGCCGACAACGAGGTGGAGGAACTGCGCCGGCAGGCACGCGAGGGCCTTGCCGCCCGCCTTGCCGTCATTCCCCATGCGGCGAGTGTCGAGGAATACGAGGCGCGGCTGGATTTCGAACTGGGCATCATCGAAAAGATGGGATTCCCCGGCTATTTCCTGATCGTGGCAGACTTTATCAAATGGGCCAAGGACCACGACATTCCGGTCGGTCCCGGTCGTGGCTCGGGGGCCGGTTCACTGGTGGCCTATTCGCTGACCATCACCGACCTTGATCCCCTGCGCTATTCCCTGCTGTTCGAGAGGTTTTTGAACCCCGAACGTGTATCAATGCCCGATTTCGACATCGACTTCTGCATGGATCGCCGCGAAGAGGTGATCCACTATGTGCAGGAAAAATACGGCCGCGACAAGGTTGCCCAGATCATCACCTTCGGCGCGCTGCTGTCCAAGGCCGCTGTGCGCGACATCGGGCGGGTGCTGCAAATGCCCTATGGTCAGGTGGACCGCCTGTCGAAGCTGATTCCTGTCGATGGCGTCAAACCGGTAAGCATCGAACAGGCGCTGAAAGACGAACCCCGCCTCAAGGAAATGGCGCGCGAGGAAGAGGTCGTCGCCCGCCTGCTGGAATACGCACAACAGGTAGAGGGGCTGCTGCGCAATGCCTCCACCCACGCCGCCGGTGTGGTGATCGGCGACCGGCCGCTGGACGAGCTGGTGCCGCTTTATCGGGATCCGCGCTCCGACATGCCGGCCACGCAGTTCAACATGAAATGGGTGGAGCCGGCGGGACTGGTGAAATTCGACTTCCTCGGCCTGAAAACCCTGACGGTGATCCAGAACGCGCTGGACCTGCTGAAACAGCGCGGGGTGGAAATCGACATCGGGCATATCCCGCTGGATGACGAGA
>JALSHL010000138.1 GCA_026982255.1 Paracoccaceae bacterium
GGCGATGGCAAGGTCCGGGTCGTCGGGGATGTTCTCGATGCCGTGAAGGGCGGCGACTTCGCTGTAGAGAAATTCGCGCATGAAGAAGGATTGCGACAGGCGCACGCGCCCGAGGTCATCCAGCGCGGTGACGGTGGCGGGTTTCTTCATCTTTACCTCTCCGATATGCCGATTGCCTTTCCTCTCACAACAGTTCCTGCTCCCGGTCCAGTTTTCGCGCCAGCGGGGCGATGCTCAGGCCCTGCACGATGATCGAGAACAGCACCACGATGTAGGTCGAGGTCAGGATGGCCGGTTTCCATTCGCTGTCGGGCAGGGACAGGGCCAGTGCGACCGAGATGCCGCCTTTCAACCCGCCCCATGTCATGATCGGCACTACGTCGCGGCCGAATTTGCGCCAGCGGGACAGCAGCAGGACCGGAACGAATACTGCGGCCAGACGGGCGACCAGCGACAGGGCGATGGCGCCGATGCCGGCCCAGAGCGCGTCGACCGAGAAAGCAACCGCGAAGACCTCGACCCCGATCAGCAGGAACAGCACGGCGTTCAGGATTTCGTCTATCAGTTCCCAGAAGGCGTTGACGTATTTGCGTGTTTGCTCGGACATGCCGTATTTGGTGCCGATGTCGCCGATGAACAGCCCTGCAACCACCGCCATGATCGGGCCGGAGACGCCCAGATAGACCGCCAGTTCATAGCCGCCGAAGGCCAGCCCGAGCGAGATCAGCACCTCCAGCGGATAATCGTCGATGCGCTTCATCACCTGAAAGGTCATCCAGCCGAGCAGCGCGCCGAGGGCCGCGCCGCCGAGGGCCTCTTTGCCGAACAGCTCGAGCGCGCCGAGCCAGCCATCGTTGCCGTGCGCCTCGCCCGAGGGCCAGGCCAGCCCGACCAGCAGCAGGAATACCACATAGCCGACGCCGTCATTGAACAGGCTCTCGCCCGCGATCTGGGTTTCCAGCGACTTGCGCAGGTTGGCCTCGCGCAGCACGCCCAGCACGGCGACGGGGTCGGTGGGCGAGATCAGGGCGCCGAAGACCAGCGCCACCAGCATTGGCGCACCGACCATCCACATAAAGCCGAAACCGGCCACGGCGGTGGAAATCGCGACCCCCAGCGTCGCCATCAGCGCCACGGTCCACGCCTGTTCGCGCAGGTCCGACAGTTTGACATGCAGCGCCCCCGCGAACAGCAGCAGGCCGAGCATCCCTTCGAGCAACGCACCCGAAAACTCGATCCCCTCGACCATACCGCGCACTGTGTCGGTGATGCCGATGGAGGGCAGCAGCCAGTCCAGCCCCATTGCGGCGAGCGAGGCCACCAGTGCCACCACCAGAATCCCGATGGAGGAGGGCAGGCGCAGAAACAGATAGTTGACGGCACCGAAGGCACCGGCCAGCACGATCAGCAGCGAGGTGATTTGCAGAACATTCATTTTTGTCCCCTTTTTCCGATTGATAGCACAGGGGGCGTGAAAAGGAAGGGGCGCGTTACAGCGGCCAGAATACCAGTATTGCGGGGATGGAGACCGCGACGATCAGGATTTCCAGCGGCAGCCCCATGCGCCAGTAGTCGCCGAAACTGTAGCCGCCGGGGCCGAGGATAAGCGTGTTGTTCTTGTGCCCGATCGGCGTCAGGAAGGCACAGGAGGCCGCGACGGCCACCGCCATCAGGAACGGATCGGGATTGACGCCGAGCGCGGTCGCCATCTGGATGGCAATCGGGGCGGCGACAATGGTGGTGGCGGTGTTGTTCAGCACATCCGACAGGGTCATGGTCACCACCATCAGGATGGTCAGGATCGCCCAGGCCGGCATGCCTTGTGTCAGGTTCACCAGCGCATCGGAGATCAGCACCGTGCCGCCGGAGGTTTCCAGCGCCGCGCCGAGCGGGATCATGGAGCCGAGCAGCACCACGACCGGCCAGCTTATGTGGTTGTAGATATCGGAAACCGGCAGGATTTTGAACAGGACGAAGCCGACAACCACCAACCCGAGCGCCACGGGCAGATAGACCAGCCCGAAGCTCGCCGCCGCCACTGCCGCCGCGAACAGGCCGATGGCCAGCCAGACCTTGGAATTTTCGGTCACCGCCAGGCCGCGATCGGCAAGGGGCAGGGCGCCGAGCCATTCGACCACCTCGTTCTCGCGTTCCTGCGGCACCAGCAGCAACAGGATATCACCGGAGCGGATCGGGGTTTTACGCACCTGTTTGCTGATTCGTTTGCCCTGTCGCGAAATCCCCAGCAGCACGGTGGAGCGCCGCCAGCCCAGCCCGATGCTCATCGCGGTTTTGCCCTTGATGCGGGAGTCGTCCGTCACCACCACCTCGACCACGCGCAGGCCCTCGCTTTCGGCGCGGACCCGTTCCTCGCGTTTGGCATCGGCAAAATCCAGCGACAGGGCGGCGCGGAATTCGTCCAGCGCGTCGGGGGTTGCCTCCAGCACCAGCGCATCGCCGACGGCCAGTTTCGTGTTCTGTTGCGAACCGTAGCGCCGCTTGCCGTCGCGCACCAGTCCGAGGATGGCGACGTCGTTTTTCTCGGCCACCTCGTTCAGGTCGCGCAGACGTTGCCCGACCAGTTTTGAATCCTCCGGCACCACCAGTTCCGCGATATACTGCGCGATGCTGTCCAGCGGGTCGGTGCCGTTGTTTCCATCCTTGGGCTGCGGGATCAGCCGCCAGCCGATGGTGGCTACAAACAGCAGTCCGGCGATGGCGGCGACCAGCCCGACGGGGGCGAAGTCGAACATCTTGAAGGCTTCGCCCAGACTGTCCTCGCGGATGGTGGCGATGATGATATTGGGCGGCGTGCCGATCAGCGTGACCATACCGCCGAGGATGGTGGCGAAGCTCAGCGGCATCAGCGACAGGCCCGGTGCGCGTCCGGCCTTGCGCGCGGTCTGGATATCGACCGGCATCAGCAGGGCCAGCGCCGCGACGTTGTTCATGAACCCCGACAGCACCCCGCCGATCGCCCCCATCAGCGCGATATGTTTGCCAAGGCTGCGCGTGCTGTCCACCAGTGTCCGCGTAATCAGGAATACGGCGCCCGATCGCACCAGACCGGCGGATACCACCAGCACCAGCGCCACCACCAGCGTTGCCGGATGGCCGAAGCCGGAAAACGCCTCCTTCGTCGGGATCACGCCGGTTACCACCCCGATCAGCAGCGCGGTAAAGGCCACCAGATCATAGCGGAACCTGCCCCACAGCAGGAACACGAACACCCCGCCGAACAGCGAGAAAAGGATAATCTGGTCGGTGGTCATATGGCGTCCCCTCGTTTCGCACACAGAACCCCGTGGCGTGGAAAATGTCAACGCACGCGCGGGGTTGCCCCCGCAGGCGCGCCTGCACTATAGAAGTGCACAAGAAAACTAGCGGAGAATACCATGGCAGGCCATTCCAAATGGGCAAATATCCAGCATCGCAAGGGGCGTCAGGATGCGGCGCGCTCCAAGATCTTTTCCAAACTGGCCAAGGAAATCACCGTGGCCGCCAAGATGGGCGACCCCGATCCCGATAAAAATCCGCGCCTGCGCCTTGCGGTGAAAGAGGCGAAAAAGCAGTCGGTCCCGAAGGATGTGATCGAACGCGCGATCAAGAAGTCGCAGGCCAGCGACGGCGACAACTACGATGAAATCCGCTACGAGGGCTACGGCCCGGGCGGCATTGCCGTGATTGTCGAGGCGATGACCGACAACCGCAACCGGACTGCGTCGTCCGTGCGCTCGATTTTCGCCAAATCCGGCGGCAATCTGGGCGAGACCGGCTCGGTTTCCTTCATGTTCGACCGTGTCGGCCTGATCACCTATCCGGCCAGCGTTGGCGACGCCGACACGGTGATGATGGCGGCGATCGAGGCAGGGGCCGAGGATGTGGAATCCACCGATGACGGGCACGAGATTTACTGCGCCGACACCGACCTGCACGGGGTCTCCACCGCGCTGGAGGCGGCTCTGGGCGAATCCGAAAGTGCCAAGCTGGTGTGGAAACCGCAGACGACGACGGAACTGGACCTTGAAGGCGCGCAGAAACTCATGCGCCTGATCGAGGCGCTGGAAGATGACGACGACGTGCAGACCGTCACCGCCAATTTCGAAATTTCCGAAGAGGTGATGGCGCAACTGTAACGCCGGAAAAAACAGGGAGCAGGGCATGAAAATCAAGGAACTCCAACTGGATTTCGAGGCCCTGTTCACACAGGTCGCTTTCGGGCACGGCTATCTGCATTACGGCTACTGGCCCGATGGCAAGCCGGATGTCGCATCGCTGATGGCGCTCGGGCAGGCGCAGCAGGCCTATTTCGACAAGATGCTTTCGCATTTCCCTGCCGGTGTGAAAACCGTTCTGGATGTGGGCAGCGGTACCGGCAGCAACGCCCGGGCGCTTGCCGATCTGGGGTATGCGATGGAATGTGTCTGTCCCTCGGCCCGCCTGAATGCCATTGCCAACGAGAAGCTGAAAGGCGAGGTGCCGATCCACGAAACCCTGTTCGAGGATTTTTCCTCGGACAAGACCTTCGACATGCTGATTTTCCCCGAAAGCTTCCACTACATCCGCCTGCGCACGGCGCTGGAACAGGCGTTGAAATACACCGACAGGTATATCCTGATTTTCGACTATTTCCGCCACGAGGACAGCGAGGGCGAAGATGCTCCGCGCGGCAGCTATCGGCAGTTTATGGATGCGGTCGATGGTTTCGGGGGCCGCCTGAAAATCCTGCATGACGAAGATGTCACCGACCGGATTATCCCGACGTTCCATGTGCTGGACGAAATCAAGAATACCGCCGTGCGCCCCTTTGCCGCCAAGGTCAAACAGGGGCTGGAGCAGGATCACAGGTTCTACAATTTCCTGTTCGACCGGATACTGGGCAAGGCCTACAAACGCTCGCAACGGACCTCGAACCGTTTCGAGACATTCCCGCGGCAATATGAATACCGGATTATCCTGATGGAAAAAACCGGATAGCGCTAACGGAAAACCCGGCCGGTTTCCGCGCAGACGTTGACGTTGGAGGCGGTCATCACGTTCCCGTCGGCGAACTGCGCCTCGAAGTTGTAGTAACAGGCGCCGGTGCCGTCATCGAAATTGATGGTCATGTAGCCCCCCGAAGCCAGAACCGAACCGTCGAGCCGGTCCGCTCCCCGTCCGTTCCGCCCCGTGGCGGTGGCATAAAACCGCGTCATGCTCACGCCGGTGTCGTTGATGATATCCACCACCCGGTTGTAGTTGTCGGGTGTGTAAACCGTATCGACCGTATTGGTGCAGGCAACCAGCGTTACAGCGCCGAGAACGGCAAATGCGACGGCTTTCATTCGAAACTCCCTGAATTATATTGTGCAACTGCGGGCTATGTCCTTTGTGCCGTCCCGCTCCGGCGACGGAAATACCCGTTTAGCACAGTTTTCCCACCCTGAAACTGTTAATTCCGGTTTGCTTTATCGTCCGGCCTGTCCCACAATACCGGCTAAAACAACGACAGGGCAGGGCGCGGAGATGGGCGACAGACCGACACTGACTTTGGGCATCGAGGAGGAATACCTGCTCGTCGACCGCAAGACCCGCGATCTTGTGCGCTCTCCCGACCCGGCGTTCCTGTCCGCCTGCAACGCGGCGCTGGGCGATCAGGTCACGGGCGAATACCTGCAATGCCAAGTGGAGATCGGCACAAAGCCGCACCGGCAGGTTTCCGATGCGCGCGACGAACTGGTGCAATTGCGTGCGGGCGTGGCGCAGGCGGCGGAGGCCTTCGGTTATGCTCCCATTGCCGCCTCGACGCATCCGTTTTCCCGCTGGCGCGACCAGACCCACACCCGCAAGGAACGCTACGACGAGTTGCGCGACGATCTGGGGCAGGCGGTGCGGCGGCTGCTGATCTGCGGGATGCATATCCACATCGGGATCGAGGACGAGGACCTGCGTATCGACCTGATGAACCAGGTCACCTATTTCCTGCCGCATATTCTGGCACTGTCCACTTCCTCGCCGTTCTGGGAGGGCGAGGACACCGGACTGGCCAGCTATCGCCTGACGGTGTTCGATGCGCTGCCGCGCACGGGGTTGCCGGACCAGCTCAATTCCTTCGGGGAATACCAGCGACTGGTGGCGCAGATGGTCAAGGCCGGCTGTATCGAGGATTCCAGCAAGATCTGGTGGGATATCCGGCCCTCATCGAAATTCCCGACGGTGGAACAGCGCGTGACCGACGTGTGCTCGCTGGTGGACGATGCGGCGGCGATTGCGGCGGTATACCAGTCGCTGATGGCATACCTTTATCGCCTGCGCACCCTGAACCAGCGCTGGCGTATGTATCCCAACACCCTGATTGCCGAAAACCGCTGGCAGGCGCAGCGCCACGGGGCGCGCGGCAAGCTGATCGACCAGGGGCACGGGCGTATGGCGAATATGGCCGACCTGATGGAGGAACTGATCGAACTCCTGTCCCCCGACGCCGAGGCATTGGGCTGCAAACGCGAGTTGCTGCATATCCGCCGCATCGCGCGCGAGGGCAGCTCCGCCGACCGCCAGCGCGCGACCTACCGTGCGGCGCTGGACGGCGGCGCAGACGAACACGAGGCCTGCGTCGCCGTCGTCGACGGTCTGGTCGCCGAGTTTACGGCCTAGGTTTCCTTCGGTTTTCCGGCGATATACAGCCAGATGTAGCCGGAAACGCCCGCCAGGAACGAGGCCGCCAGAATGCCGGTTTTCGACATCAGCAACAGTTCCGGTTGCTCGGCATAGGCCAGCGATGCCACAAAGATCGACATGGTGAACCCGATGCCGGCCAGCAGAGAGGCGCCTGCAATCTGCGTGAAGCGCGTATCTTTCGGCAACACGGCGACTCCGAGCTTCAATACCAGCCAACTGGCCCCGGTGATGCCGATGAATTTCCCGAGAATCAGCCCGAAAAACACACCGCCGAACACCGGATCGGTCAGGGTTTCGGACAGGGCGCCAAGCTCGACCGGAATACCGGCATTGGCCAGTGCGAATATGGGAATAACCAGATAGGCCACCGGCAGATGCCAGATATGCTCCAGCCGTTGCAGCGGAGCCTGCACGCGATGCACCGTGTTTTCAAGTGCCTGCACCTGGGTGCGCATCTCGACATTTGTCAGGATGCTTTGTCCGCTGTCGCGCGCAGCCTCGAAACGGCCGAGAATTTCCCGCACGCGGTTGCTGAACCGCTCAGGGTCGTATTTCGGCCGTGCGGGCACGGTCATGGCCCCCAGAACGCCGGCGATAGTCGAGTGGACACCCGATTGCAGGAAGGCAAACCAGAGCAGAACCGCAAGGACAAAATAGGGGATGGTGTTGCGCACGCCCGAACGGTTCAGGACAATCAGCAGCAGGACCAGACCGGCGGCAAAAGCCAGCGGCACAAGGGCAATGGATTCCGTATAGAAAACGGCAATCACCAGCACCGCGCCCAGATCGTCCACGATGGCCAGCGCCACAAGAAAGGTTACCAGCGCCTTCGGTGCGCGCGCCCCGAGAAGCGCCATGGCGCCGATGGCAAAGGCGATATCGGTTGCCATGGGAATACCCCAGCCCCGGGCGGCATCGCCGGTCGGGTTGAGAGCGAAAAAGACCAGAGCCGGAACAACCATACCGCCAATGGCTGCGGCAATGGGCAGGACCGCATTGCGCGGGTTGGCCAGTTCCCCGACCAGGAACTCGCGCTTCAGTTCCATGCCGACGACAAAGAAAAACAGCACCATCAAGGCGTCGTTGATCCAGTGGAGCAGAGACATTTTCAGCTTCCACTCTCCGGCACCGATACTGATGTAGGTATGGAGAATATTCTGGTAGGTATCTGCCAGCGGGCTGTTGGCCAGAACAAGGGCCAGAACAGCCATGCCCATCAGCAGCATTCCGGCCGATGTCTGGCGATGCAGGAACTCCTCGAACGGAGACAGGATCTTTCCCATGTGCCGTTCCCACGGCGCCTGATAGATATAACCTTTGTTCTCGGTTTCGGGGGTTTCGTCGCGTTTCATCGTCTCTCCTGTCGGCCGGCGCGGGGCGCCTGTGGTGTGGTTGCTGCACAATCGTGGCGCTGTGCTGCGCGACATGTAGTATGCTTGGCGCCCATTAAAAGGCCATACAGGTCAATCCGGTGCAAAAAGCGTCTACGGTAATGAAAAACCCCGCCGGAGCGGGGTTTAGAAGAGCCTAGAACGGGATTTCGTCGTCCAGATTTCCACCGCCGCCGCCCTGCTGCGAGCCGCCAAAGCCGCCGCCCTGGTCGCCACCGTATCCACCCTGACCACCGCCATAGTCGCCGCCACCCTGACCGCCACCATCGCCGCGCCCGCCGAGCATCACCAGTTTGCCGTCGAAACCCTGCAGGACAACCTCGGTCGAATAGCGGTCATTGCCGGACTGGTCCTGCCACTTGCGGGTCTGCAATTTGCCCTCGATATAAACCGTCGAGCCTTTGCGCAGGTATTGCTCGGCCACACGCACCAGCCCTTCCTGAAAGATCGCGACCGAGTGCCACTCGGTTTTCTCGCGCCGCTCGCCGGTCGCCTTGTCGCGCCATGTCTCCGAGGTGGCAATACGCAGGTTGCACACCTTGCCGCCATTCTGGAACGTGCGCACCTCGGGGTCGCGCCCCAGATTGCCGATGATGATGACCTTGTTGACGCTGCCTGCCATTTTATTCTCCGTTACGCGATTCTGTCCGGGCGAGATTAACCAACTATTGCGCCATAGACCACAGAGATGGCTAATAATCCGTAAACTTGTTAAAAGACCCGAAAAGAACAGGGCAGAGCATGAAATTCGGGACTGTTATATTGGCGATTCTGGCGGCGGTTCCGGTCTCCGCACAGGAAGTCGGGGTCAACGGCCTGCAATTCCAGGGCGTGAACACGTTCATCCAGAACTATCAGAACCGCCCGATGCCCGAGGGCAGCATGGCGGCCGAGCTGAACGCTCTGCGACACCGGATCCTCGCCGATCCGTTTCCGATCCCCGAAGCGGTGACTACCGGCAGTTATTTCGACATGGCGCTGCAGATGGCGGCGAAATACGAGATTCCCGAGCAACTGTTTTTCAATCTGGTGACAGCGGAATCGAACTGGGACGCGATGATCGTCTCGCCGCGCGGGGCCATCGGGCTGGCGCAGCTGATGCCGGGCACCGCCGAGGAACTGGGGGTGGACCCGTGGGATGCCTATGAAAACCTCGACGGCGGTGCGCGCTATCTGCGCCGGCAATACAACCGTTTCGGCACATGGGAACTGGCGCTGGCCGCCTATAATGCCGGACCGGGGGCCGTGCGGAAATACGGCGGTATTCCGCCCTTTCCCGAGACCGAGGAATACGTTGAAAAAATCCTCGCCGACCTGTCCGGTTACTGAGCGTAACTTTTCGTTAACACACCATGGCCTTTGAAATCAGGGGCTTGCGCCCGTTTTAGAACCACTAAACCGGTTTAGTGGTTTTGGACAGACAACAAAAAACGGCGGCAGGTTTCCCCGTCGCCGTCTCTATAACCTGTAAACCGGATCAGGCCGCTACGCGCGCGCCGCCACCGTTTACCCAGTGGCCGAGGCCACCGATGTTGTAGACTTCCTTGAAGCCGAAACCGGCCAGAACCTTGGCGGCCATGCCGGAACGCGCACCGGAGGCGCAATACAGCATCACCGGCTTGTTCACGTCCAGTTCCGGATGGAATTCTGGGTGGTTCGGGTCGGCTTTGGTCTGCAGCAGGAACAGCGGGATGTGGATGGCGCCTTCGGCTTTGCCGGTCTGGGCCAGTTCGTTGGCGTCACGCACGTCGATCAGGATAACGTCGTCGTTTTTCGCCTTCGCAACAGCTTCCTGCGGTGCGATGGATTTGATCGGGGAGTTGGCAGCGGGGCCACGGTTGAAGAAGTTCATATCGGTTACCTTCGGGTTGGTTTGTCTCGTTTCGGTTTTGCATATAGAGGGCTAGGCGCCCGTTTCAATGCTTGAACATCAATTTATTCACATTTTTGAATATGTCTACCCCTTTTATTTCACGCTCGCGCGATTTTCCTTGCAATGATCCCGTTTTGTTCCCAATGTGGCCATCGCAATTTTCACGCGCGGGCATATATGTCAGGGCGAACAATCCGGGGCAGAGAATGGCCGAACTGAAAAATATCGAGGTGCGGGGCGCGCGCGAGCATAATCTCAAAAACATCGACGTGGACATCCCGCGCAACCGTATGACCGTAATCACGGGCCTGTCCGGCTCCGGCAAGTCGAGCCTCGCTTTCGACACCATTTATGCCGAGGGGCAGCGCCGGTATGTGGAATCGCTGTCCGCCTATGCGCGCCAGTTTCTCGACATGATGCAGAAACCGGATATGGACCATATTTCCGGCCTCAGCCCCGCAATCTCCATCGAACAGAAAACCACCTCGAAAAACCCGCGCTCCACCGTCGGCACGGTGACCGAGATCTACGACTACCTGCGCCTGCTGTTCGCCCGTGTCGGCACGCCCTACTCCCCCGCCACCGGCCTGCCGATCGAGGCGCAGCAGGTCAGCGAAATGGTCGACCGCATCATGGCGATGGAGGAGGGGACGCGCGCCTATCTGCTCGCCCCGGTCATTCGCGACCGCAAGGGCGAATACCGCAAGGAATTCGCCGAACTGCGCAAGCAGGGGTTCCAGCGGGTCAAGGTCAACGGGGAATTCCATGAACTGGAAACCCCGCCGAAACTCGACAAGAAATTCCGTCATAACATCGACGTGGTGGTGGACCGTCTGGTGATCAAGCCGGGGCTGGAGGGCCGCCTTGCCGACAGCCTGCGCACCGCGCTCGATCTGGCCGACGGCATCGCCATCCTCGAAACCGCCCCGCGCGAGGGCGATCCCGAACGCTTCACCTTTTCGGAAAACTTCGCCTGTCCGGTATCCGGCTTCACCATTGCCGAGATCGAACCGCGCCTGTTTTCCTTCAACGCCCCCTTCGGCGCCTGTCCCGAATGCGGCGGGCTGGGGGTGGAGCTCTATTTCGACGAACGCCTCGTGGTGCCCGATGAATCGCTCAGCCTCTACGCCGGCGCGCTGGCGCCATGGGCCAAGGGGAAATCCCCCTATTTCCGCCAGACCATCGAGGCGATTGCCCGCCACTACGGCTTCGACAAGGATGCCCCGTGGCGCGACCTGCCCGACACCGTGAAACGGGTGATGCTGCACGGCTCCGGCGGCGAGGAGATAAAATTCCGCTATGACGAGGGCGGGCGCGTCTACGAGGTCTCGCGCCCCTTCGAGGGGGTGATCCCCAACATGGAACGCCGCTACCGCGAGACCGATTCCAACTGGATCCGCGAGGAATTCGACCGTTACCGCAACAACCGCCCCTGCGGCACCTGCGAGGGCTACCGCCTGCGCCCCGAAGCACTGGCCGTGAAAATCGCCGGCCTGCATATTTCGCAGGTGGTGGAGATGTCGATCCACGAGGCCCTCGACTGGATCGAGGCGGTGCCGGATGCCCTCGGTGCCCAAAAGAACGAGATCGCCCGCGCCATCCTCAAGGAAATCCGCGAGCGCCTCGGCTTTCTGGTCAACGTCGGGCTGGACTACCTGTCGCTGTCGCGCAACTCCGGCACCCTGTCGGGCGGCGAAAGCCAGCGTATCCGTCTGGCCAGCCAGATCGGGTCGGGGCTGACGGGGGTGCTGTATGTCCTCGACGAGCCTTCCATCGGCCTGCACCAGCGCGACAACGGCCGCCTGCTGACGACGCTCAAGAACCTGCGCGATCAGGGCAACACGGTGATCGTCGTCGAACATGACGAAGAAGCCATCCGCGAGGCCGACCACGTTCTCGACATCGGCCCCGCCGCCGGTGTGCATGGCGGCGAGATCATCGCCGAGGGCACGCCGAAGCAGATCATGGCGGCGAAAAACTCCGTCACCGGCCAATACCTGACCGGCAAACGCAAGATCCCCGTGCCGCAGGACCGGCGCACCGGCAACGGCAAGAAGATCGTTGTCGAGGGTGCCACCGGCAACAACCTGCAAAACGTCACCGTGGAATTCCCGCTCGGCACCTTCACCTGTGTTACCGGCGTGTCGGGCGGCGGCAAATCCACCCTGACCATCGAGACCCTGTTCAAGACCGCCTCCATGCGCCTCAACGGCGCGCGACAGGTGCCGGCGCCCTCGAAGGCCATCACCGGCCTGCAATATCTGGACAAGGTGATCGACATCAACCAGTCCGCCATCGGCCGCACGCCGCGCTCCAACCCCGCCACCTACACCGGCGCCTTCACCCCGATCCGCGAGTGGTTCGCCGGACTGCCGGAGGCCAAGACGCGCGGCTACAAACCGGGCCGCTTTTCCTTCAACGTCAAGGGCGGGCGTTGCGAGGCCTGCAAGGGCGACGGGCTGATCAAGATCGAGATGCACTTCCTGCCCGACGTCTATGTGGAATGCGAGAGTTGCAAGGGCAAACGCTACAACCGCGAAACGCTGGAGGTGAAATTCAAGGGCAAGAGCATCGCCGATGTGCTGGACATGACCGTCGAGGACGCCGAGCAGTTCTTCAAGGCCGTGCCGTCGATCCGCGAGAAAATGACTACCCTGATGCGCGTCGGGCTGGGCTATATCAAGGTCGGCCAATCCGCCACCACCCTGTCGGGCGGCGAGGCGCAGCGGGTGAAACTGTCCAAGGAACTGTCGAAACGCGCCACCGGCCGCACCCTTTATATTCTGGACGAGCCGACCACGGGGCTGCACTTCGAGGATGTGAAGAAACTGCTGGAAGTGCTGCACGAACTGGTCGATCAGGGCAACACGGTGATCGTCATCGAACACAATCTGGATGTGATCAAAACCGCCGACCACATCATCGACATCGGCCCCGAGGGCGGCGACGGCGGCGGTGAAATCGTCGCCACAGGCACGCCCGAGGAGGTCGCCAAGGTTGCGCGGAGCTACACGGGGGCGTATCTGAAGGATATGTTGTGACGGGTCTTGCTCGTCGGTTCGAGTATTTTTGCAAAGAAGAAACGGCAAAACGTTATGACCAGACCTAAAATCGGCCTTGCACTGGGATCCGGCGGCGCCCGCGGCTGGAGCCACATCGGCGTCATACGCGCGCTCGAAGAACGCGGCATCTATGCGGATGTGGTGGCCGGCACCTCGATGGGGGCGCTGGTCGGGGCGGCCTACGTTGGCGGGCAACTCGATGTGCTGGAGGGCTGGGCGCGCTCCATCACCGCGCGGCGTCTGGCGACGATGATCGACGTCAACCTGACCTCCGGCGGTCTGGTCGAGGCAAAGCAGGTGGTGAAATTCTTCAACCGTCTGGACATGCCGACCCTGATAGAAGATCAGAAAATTCCCTATATGGCCATCGCCACCGACATGCGCACCGGACGCGAGGTCTGGCTGCAGAAAGGTCCGATTGTCGAGGCGATGCGCGCCTCGATCTCCCTGCCCGGAATTATCTCGCCGGTGCATCACAACGACCGCTGGCTGCTCGACGGCGGGTTGACCAACCCGCTGCCGGTATCGGCCTGCCGCGCCATGGGCGCCGATGTGATTATCGCGGTGAATCCCGAGGCCAAGAAATACTCGGTCATGTGGCAGCCGCCCAAGCCGGTTGTAAACGAAAGCTGGGAGGCGGTAAAATCCGCCCTGTCCCTGCCGATGCGCAGCGCGTTCAACATGTTCAACAACGGCACCGACCCCGACAGGAAACCGCCGAAGCGGCCACCGAACTACTTCGATGTGGTGTCCACCTCGATCGACGTCATGGTCGACCAGGTCCGCCGCTCGCGCCTGATCGCCGATCCGCCACATGTGCTGCTGGAAGTCAACCTCGCCAATATGACGGTTCTGGACCTCAACCGCGCCGCCGAGGCCATCGAGGCCGGCGTCGCCACTGTCGAACGCGAAGCCGCCCAGATCGAGGCGATGCTAGGGTAGGGCCTACACGTCCTCGTGTCCCTTGTCCTTCAGCCAGGGCAGCACGGCGGAAAAGTCCATCACGCCGCCGCCTTCCTTGACAAAGGCATCGTAAAGGTCGCGGGCGTGTTCTCCGAGCGGGGTCGCCGCATCCGCCGCCTCGGCCGCCTGCTGCGCAAGGTTCAGATCCTTGAGCATCAGCTCCGCCGCGAAACCGGGTTTGTAATCATTGTCCGCCGGACTGGCCGGTCCGACACCGGGGGCAGGGCAGTAAACATTCATCGACCAGCTGTAGCCCGAGGAGGTCGAAACCACATCGAACATTTTCTGCCGGTCCAGTCCCAGCTTGTCGGCCAGCGCAAAGGCCTCGCAGGTCACGGCCATGGTGGCACCGAGGATCATGTTGTTGCAGATCTTCGCCGCCTGTCCCGCACCGGAGCCGCCGCAATGCACCGCCTTTTGCCCCATGATGTCGAACAGCGGTTTCGCTACGGCGAAAGCCTCGTCCGAACCACCGGCCATGAAAGTCAGCGTGCCCGCATCCGCGCCGCCGATGCCGCCCGATACCGGTGCATCCACGGCCAGAACACCGGCCTCCTTCGCCTGCATCGCCACCGCACGGGCGCTTTCCACATCGACCGTGGAGCAATCGACGAAACAGGCGCCCTCGCGCATCGCCGGAATGATCTCCTCCGCCACGACGCGCAGGATCTGCCCGTTCGGCAGCATGGTGATCACCACATCCGCCCCCGTCGCCGCCCCGGCGGCGCTGGCGGCCCCGGCCACGCCGTCCACCGACACACCGGCGACGTCGAAGCCCGAAACCTCGTGTCCCGCGCCCGCCAGATTGCGCGCCATGTGCGCGCCCATGTTGCCCAGTCCGATAAAGCCTATTTTCATGGCGTGTCCTTTCAGAGTTTCAGTTCGTTGTCGCCCAGCGGCATCAGCATCCGCGCGACCTCGGCATCCTTCACATCAGCCAGCGTGGCGATTTTCCAGCGCGGGTTGCGGTCCTTGTCGATGATCGCGGCGCGGATCCCTTCGACAAAATCCCCCTCCGAGGCGGAGCGGTAGGTGAAGCGGTATTCCTGCTGCAAGGCCCGCTCGATCGTGTCGGCCCCGCGGGCGCGATGCACCAGTTCCACCGTGCAGGCAACCGACAACGGACAGTTCCGCTCCAGCGCCTTCAGCGTGGCACCGGCCCAGTCGTCATCGTCCATGCGGCGCAGGATGTCGTGGATGGTATCGGCGGCAAACACCGTGTCGATCCGCGCCTGATCCGCGGCCAGCGATGCCCCGGGCGGGGTTTCGGCCATGCGGTCCACGGCCTCCCAGTCGCCGGTTTCGATCAATTCGGCGGTCAGCGCCGCCCATTTTTCGCGCGGGATGTAATAGTCGGCGAACCCCGCATAAATGGCATCCCCCGCGTCCATCCGCGCCCCCGTGGTGCCGAGGTATTCGCCCAGCCGCCCCGGTGCGCGCGCCAGCAGCAGCGAGCCGCCCACATCCGGCACCAGCCCGATACCGCATTCCGGCATGGCGATCCGGCTGTTCTCGCAGACCACGCGGTGCGAGCCGTGGCACGACACGCCGACCCCGCCGCCCATGGTGAAACCCTGCATCAGGGCGACATAGGGTTTCGGCCAGTTGGCCAGCTTCGCATTCATGCGGTATTCGTCGCGCCAGAACCTGCGCCCGTATTCGAAATCTCCGGCGCTGGCGGTGTCATACATTTCCTGAATATCGCCACCGGCGCAAAAGGCCTTGTCCCCCGTGGCATCTATCAGCGCCATCGCCACACGCGCGTCACCGGCCCAGTCGTCCAGTGCCGCCTCGATCGCCATGGCCATGTCGTAGGACAGTGCGTTCAGCGCCTTTGGCCGGTTCAGGGTGATCCGCCCGATTTTCCCTTCGATGCGGATATGGATGTCGTCGGTGCTGTCAGCCACGGTCGCGCTCCGCCAGCAGGGCGCGCGCGGTGATCAGGCGCATGATCTCGTTGGTGCCTTCCAGAATCTGGTGGACCCGCAAATCGCGCACCAGTTTTTCGATACCGTAATCGGCCAGATAGCCATAACCGCCCAGCATCTGCAGCGCATCGTTGGCAACGTTGAACGCGGTATCGGTGACAAAGCGTTTCGCCATGGCACAAAACTTGGTCGCATCCGGCGCGCCGGTATCGAGCTTCCACGCCGCCTGCCGCAGATAGGTGCGCGCCGCCTGCAACTCGATCTCCATATCCGCGACGCGGAACTGCAACGCCTGGAACCGGTCCAGCGTCTTGCCGAAGGCCTGCCGCTCGCTCATATAGGCCAGCGCGATATCCAGCGCCTTTTGCGCCCCGCCCAGTGCCGAGGCCGAAATATTCAACCGCCCGCCGTCCAGCCCCGCCATGGCGTATTTGAACCCCTTGCCTTCCTCGCCGACCAGATTATCGGGCGGGATTTTGCAATCGTCGAACTGCACCTGCGCCGTCGGCTGCGCCTTCCAGCCCATCTTGCGTTCCGGCGCGCCGAACGACAGCCCCGCAGTCCCCGCCTCGACCACCATCGAGGAAATGCCCTTCGGTCCGTCCCCGCCGGTGCGGGCCATCACCAGATAGGCATCGGAATAGCCGCCGCCGGAAATAAACGCCTTGGTGCCGTTCAGCGTATAGCCATCCGCCGATTTCACCGCCTTTGTCCGCAATGCCGAGGCATCCGAGCCGCTACCCGGTTCGGTCAGGCAATAGGAAAACACCTTTTCCATCGTGCACATGTCCGGCAGCCACTTGGCCCGCGTTTCGAGCGAGCCGAACTTGTCGATCATGCCGCCGCACATATTGTGGATCGACAGGAAGGAACCGACAGCCGGATCGGCCATCGCCAGAGCCTCGAACACCAGCGTCGCGTCCAGCCGCGACAGGCCGGAGCCGCCGAACTCCTCGGACACATACAACCCGCCGAAGCCGAGCGCGGCGATTTCCGGCCACAGCTCTTTCGGGATGGTGCCGGCCGCTTCCCATTCTTCGGAATGGGGCGCGATGCGGGACTGGCCGAAATCATAGGCCATGTCGAAAATCATCTGTTGTTCGTCGGAGAGCGCAAAATCCATGAGCAGCCTCGTGCGGTTGAGGGTGGGATTCGAGTATTTTCGCAAAGAAGAGGGGGCGACCCCGCAGCAGGGCCGCCCGCCCGTATTACTTCATCGTCGGGATGGAGAATTCCGCACCCTCTTTGGCGCCCGAGGGCCAGCGCGAGGTCACGGTTTTCGTGCGCGTATAGAATTTGAACGCATCCGGCCCGTGCTGGTTCAGGTCGCCAAAGGCGGATTTTTTCCAGCCGCCGAAGGTGTGATAGGCCAGCGGCACGGGGATCGGCACGTTGATTCCGACCATACCGACGTTGATGCGGCTGGCGAAATCGCGCGCCGTGTCGCCGTCGCGGGTAAAGATCGCGGTGCCGTTGCCATATTGGTGGTCCATGACATGACCGATCGCCTCTTCATAGGTATCGGTGCGCACGGTGGACAGGACAGGACCGAAGATCTCCTGTTTGTAGATTTCCATATCCGTGGTCACATTGTCGAACAGCGATGGGCCGACGAAGAAGCCGTTTTCATAGCCTTGCAGCTTGAACCCGCGCCCGTCCACGACCAGTTTCGCGCCCTGTTCCACACCGCTGTCGACCAGCGCATTGATCCGCGCCTTGGCCTCGGCAGTGATGACGGGGCCGAGGTCCACATCGTCGCCCGCCGTATAGGGGCCGACCTTCAGGCTCTCGACACGCGGGATCAGCGCCTCGATCAGGCGGTCGGCAGTTTCCTGACCCACCGGCACCGCGACCGAGATCGCCATGCAGCGTTCGCCCGCCGCGCCGTAACCGGCCCCGATCAGCGCATCGACCACGTTGTCCATATCCGCATCCGGCATGATGATGGCATGGTTTTTCGCCCCGCCGAAACACTGGACCCGTTTGCCCGCGGCACAGCCGTTGCCATAGATGTATTCGGCAATCGGGGTGGAGCCGACGAAACCGATCGACTGGATAGTTTCATGCGCAATGATCGCGTCGACGGCCTCCTTGTCGCCGTTGACGACCTGCAGGATGCCCTTGGGCAGGCCGGCCTCCTCGAACAGTTCGGCCAGCATCAGGGGGACGGAGGGGTCGCGCTCGGACGGTTTCAGGATAAAGGCGTTGCCGGCGGCAATCGCCGGCGCGAACATCCACATGGGGATCATGGCGGGGAAGTTGAACGGGGTGATACCGGCGGTGACGCCCAGCGGCTGGCGCATGGAATACATGTCGATGCCCGGACCGGCGCCGTCGGTGTATTCGCCCTTCAGCAGTTCCGGTGCGCCGATGCAGTATTCCACCACTTCCAGCCCGCGGATCACGTCGCCCTTGGCGTCCGGCAGGGTCTTGCCGTGCTCGCTCGACAGGGCCTCGGCCAGCTTGTCCATGTCACGATGCAGCAGATCGACCATTTTCATCAGCACGCGCGCGCGGCGCTGCGGGTTGACGGCGGCCCATGCGGGCTGTGCCGCCTCGGCCGCCTGCACCGCCAGATCGATTTCCGCCGCCGAGGCCAGCGGGGTTTTCGCTGTCACTTCGCCGATTGCCGGATTGTAGACATCGGCAAAACGCCCCGATGTGCCTTTGACATGTTCACCGTTGATATAGTGCGTCAGTTCTTTCATGGTTTCCTCCAGAGGGGTATATTTTGCCGACAGCTTACGCCCGTTGCCCCTTGCTTGTCACAAAATTCTTCCCAAAAGCATTTTGCATTTTTGCATGACGGAAACCTGTGATACACTCCATGTCATGCAAAAAGACCAGATGAAATGGGACGACCTGCGCGTATTCCTGCAGGTGGCGCGCAATTCCCGCCTTGTGGCGGCGGGCAAGGTGCTGGGCATGGATCCGGCCACCGTCGGGCGGCGTGTATCGGCGCTGGAAGCGGCGCTGGGGGCGAAACTGTTCGACCGTTCGCCGCAGGGATACGAGCTGACCGAGGCGGGGCGCAATCTGGTGGAGCACGCGCAGGGTATGGAGAGCATCGCCTCGGTGGCGCGCGAGGATGTCGGCGGTTCCTCCGACCGGTTGTCCGGCGTGGTGCGTATCGGGGCGCCCGACGGTGTGTCGAACTATCTGCTGACCGAGGCCACTGCCGCGCTTGGCCGTGACAACCCCGATCTGAAAATCCAGATAGTCGCCCTGCCGCAGATGTTTTCCCTGTCGCGGCGCGAGGCCGACCTCGCCATCGCCGTTTCGCCCCCCGCCGCTGGCCGGCTGAAGGTGCGCAAGGTGGCCGACTATCGCCTGCACCTCTATGGCGCGCGGCAGATGGTCGAGGCCCTCGGCCCTGTCGAGCGCCGCGCCGATCTGGAGGGCACGCCCTGCATCGGCTACATCTCCGACATGATTTTCGACAAGGAACTGGATTACGCTGCGGTCATGGGGCAGGAGCGCGACCCCTGTCTGGCCTCCAACTCCCTGATCGTGCAGTTGCGCTGGACGCTGGCCGGGCACGGGCTGTGCATCCTGCCGGATTTCGTCGCCGGAGAGCATCCCGAGCTGGTGCAGGTGCTGCCGGACAGGATCGACCTGACGCGCAGCTATTACCTTGTGCGGCATCAGGACGACGACCGCATCGCCCGCGTCAATCGCGCGGCGGAGCTGGTGGTGGATTACCTGCGCACGAAACTCGGGGCGCTGAACCGGAAAACTTGACAGATTGCCGCAGTTCGGGGCACGCTGGAGCGGAACCCCCAACGAAAGGAACTTCCATGCTGGTCAAAGACGTCCTCGCCGAAAAACCCGTCCATGAAATCTATGCGATTGCGCCGGGGGACACGGTCTCGGAGGCGGCGAAGCTTCTTTCGGAAAAACGGGTGGGGGCGCTGATCGTGCGCGAAGGGGAGGAGATGAAGGGCATCCTGTCCGAACGCGACATCGTGCGCGAGATAGGCGCCCGAGGCGTGGCCTGCATGAGCGACTGCGTGCGCGATATCATGACGGACAAGGTGCGCAGTTGCAGCCCCTCGGACACCATGAAGGAACTGATGGTCATCATGACCGAGGGGCGCTTCCGCCACATGCCGGTGATGGACAACGGTAAACTGGTCGGGGTGATCTCCATCGGCGACGTGGTTGCCACCCGTATCAAGGAAATCCAGATCGAGAACCAGCAGATGGCGGAACTGATCGCCGGAAATATCTGACCGGTGCCGAAAATCCCCTTGACCTTGCACGCGCAATAATGTTGCGTTGCACAAAAAAAGGAAAGGGACATCCATGCGTATCGGTCTG
>JALSHL010000139.1 GCA_026982255.1 Paracoccaceae bacterium
TGCGCGGAATCGAGGACGAGTCGAAAGGAACGGCGCAAATGCAGATTCCGGCGGTGCGGCAACTGCTGGAGAACAGCGATCTGCTGGCGCTTAGCACCTATCGCTACGGGATTCTGCACCCGAATCCGCCGCGGGCGAATTATTTCGATGTTGCCCGCAAGTTCGGCAAACCTATTGCCATTGCCGAATCCGGCGCCATGTCGCGCGAGGTGACCGTGAACGGTATGTTGCTGCCGGCATTTGCCAGCACGCAGGCGGATTTTGTCAATATGTTGCTTCTGAATGCCGAGAAGCTGGATTTCCCCTTCCTGATCAACTGGGTGAACATTGACTATGACGGGACGCTGGAAAAACTGCCGCGCGATGTGCAGGAACTGGCAAAGGCGTGGGTCTATACAGGATTGCAGAGTTATTCCGGCAAACCGAAACCCGCCCTGAAAATCTGGCGCAGATGTCTGGGGCAATAATGGAAAGGGATGGTACCAGCGCCCCGAATTGAACGGGGGACCTCTTGATCCACAATCAAGCGCTCTAACCAACTGAGCTACGCCGGCACATCCGAGGGTGAAGTAATAACTATTCGCCCGACGGTCAACAGGGAATTGCACCAGATGCAAGTTTTGCTTGCGACAAGCGGCGGAGCGCATTAGCCATGCGCCAAAGTCAGGAGGTGCAGGCATGGGTATCAACAAGGAAAGCGAAATCGCGGCAAATCTGCAGATCGGGCCGACCGATCAGGGTATGGTGCGCTTGTATGTGGAGGCGGGCGACTTCGAGCTTCCGCTCGACTTCGACCCCGAGGAAGCCGAGGAAATCGCCGAAGAACTGCGCGCGGCAGCGGTGCGCGCACGGGCCGTCCGGGAAAAGCGCAAATAGTCCCTAGTTTTCCATCACACCGAGTTCGACAAGCCTTTCGGCAATCCGCTGCACGTGACGCTGCGGATTGTAGTGTTCCCGTATCAGACGTTGTCCCGCAGCGGCTCTTGCGGCCGCTTCCGCGGGATTGTTGATTACCTGCTGCATGGCGCGGGCAAGTGCATCCCGGTCGATATCGGCCCAGACCGCGTCTGGGATGTCTGTAATGAATGCTCCGCGGGGGACTTCGGTCATCCTGCAGGGGACCGGGAAAGAGGTGGCTACCGTGCAGAAATCCTGTGTTCCTGAATAGTCTGTCACGATGACAGGTTTGCCGAAATACAGGGCGTAGGCCGGAATGTATCCAAACCCTTCGGCCCGATGGGGCGAAACCAGACAATCCGCACGACGTATGCGCGCCAGTAGAGAACGGAACGGCAGAATTGTCTGCTCGACAACAATTCGGGGGTCGTGTTTTGCAAGGTGCAGTATTGTCTGCATCTGTCGGTCTGGATCGCCGCGGTTCGATTTTGGCGCAGGTGTTGTTTTGACTAGCAGCCGGACATCGGGATTGTCGGGAAACGCATCCAGAAACGCCAGAACGCTTGCCAGCGGATTCTTGCGTTCGACCATCGAATGGGCGTCAAAGACAACCAGAAACAGCTTGTGTCTGGCCTGTATCCCCAAATTGCCCAGATCGGCAGGGGGGGCGTCGGGTAGATCGATGTATTTGCCGACATTATGGACCGTGCGGCCATAGGCGCGCTGATAGATATCCTGCACAAAGCCGCTGGGCACCCAGATATCGTCCAGCAACTCTCCGGCCAGTTGGTGCGAGCGCGGCGTTTGCGGTAATTCCCACAACAGAAATCCCGCATGGACGGCATCTCCATGTGCGGCCTCGCGTGACAGGATTTGCAGCGGTATACGTGCCGCATTGTCGTTGTGGAGCACCAGACGGCGCAACAGGGGACGGTTACCGCGCACCGGCAGGTCGCACCCGGACCGGTAACGGTTCGGGGCGCCGGATTGCAAGGAGACATCGAAGCCGATGTTTTTGAAGGTTTCGGCGTGCATTGCCGCATTTATGGCCAGTCCGCTATGGCCGGAAACGATTCCGGAGACTACGATTTCCGGTTGCTTTACAGGCAATTCGGTTCCGTCCGAGGTCGAAAACCGGGCCAGTGCCGGAAGTTTCGTACACAGCGTGCCCTGATACCAGCTCCGGAGTGCCCCGGACTGCCATGGTTTTTCTCCGGTGTCTCTGGTGGATATCCCGATACCGGCAAGAACCGCGCAGATCAGTTCCATCCGCGAGAGGTTTCCGGCAATCTGCCCGACCGGTGTAGCGAAAAAATCCGCCGTCGCGCGGGGAAGGGCCGCAAGACTGTCACCACGTCTGGCAAGCGACAGCAGCAGGTCGAGCGTTTTGGCCGAGGGGGTATGAAGCGTCTGTGATACGCGGGTGACCTCCGGCTCCGGCAGGGGTAATGCCGGGATATGATTGCGCGCTTTCGGGTTGTGGATGTACCACTCCAGAAAATCCGAATCATGCTTCAGCGCCCGCGCGGGAACACCGTGGTTGTCGGGAAGAGAGTGTCTGAAGTGGCTGACAACAGGTGGCAGGACCTCGCCTGGCCGGGGGGTCATGGACTGGCGGCGTTTTTCGGATTGTCGGTCGGCACCGGCATCGCCGACGCCATAATCAAAGGCGCGCATGGCCTGCCGTGCACCATTGCCGATTGAGCGACACAAGTGCGCGATATCGCGAATATCCCGCAGCAGGCGGTCGTCTGCCCCCGCGTTCCGTTCCCGTTCGATGGCTGCATCGAGCCAGTCGGGGCCAAGGCGCAGCGTTTCCCTGTGCTGGCGGGCGAGCCGGAATGCGTGCTCGATAGCCGTTTGGCGCGAAACCGGTTCCGGCGCAGTGATTCCGAGCTTTTTTGCCAAGGTTACGGGCGCTGATCCGGGCAATACGATCCGCAACCGGCGGAAACGGGTGAAGGCCAGAGCAGCCGCAAGCAGCAGACTGTTCCAGAAGGCCGGTCGGGCAATGTTTCCCGTATCGAATACAATGGTTGTTGAACGCGCACGCCAGCTTGCCGCCAGCGGAAGCAGTATTCGCCGGCGATTTCGTAAAAACCGTGCCCGCAGGGTGTCGTGATCGCTTGTGGGTGATTGCAGAGAGGAAGCATAGACGATCACATGCGCATCCCCGTTCCCGAAACGGGCTTCGAATGCCTTGCGGGACGTTTCGAAGCGTTTTCGGGTTCCGAAGTCCGGCTCGAAAGATGTGTATGAGGCTTCCTGTTCCGATACCGTGGCTGTTTTTGCCCCGTGCCGTGCAAGTATCGTTGCC
>JALSHL010000140.1 GCA_026982255.1 Paracoccaceae bacterium
ACGCCCCCGAATTCAGCGTTTCCGAGATTTCCGGCGTTGTGAAGCGTCTGATCGAGGGCGAGTTTTCCCATGTGCGAATTCGCGGCGAGGTCGGGCGGGTCTCGCGCCCCAAATCCGGACACCTGTATCTGGACCTGAAGGATGACCGTGCCGTTCTGGCCTCGGTGATCTGGAAAGGGGTTGCGGGGCGTTTGCGCGTGCAGCCCGAAGAGGGGATGGAAGTTGTCGCAACGGGTCGGTTAACCACGTTCCCGGGGCAGAGCCGCTATCAGATGGTGATCGAGGATATCGCCCCCGCCGGTGTCGGTGCGCTGATGGCGATGCTGGAAAAACGCAAGGCGGCGCTGACGGCCGAGGGGCTGTTCGCGCCGGACCGCAAGCAACCGCTGCCCTATCTGCCGGAGGTGATCGGGGTGATTACCTCGCCGTCGGGCGCCGTGATCCGCGATATCCTGCACCGGTTGCGCGACCGTTTTCCGCGCAAGGTTCTGTTGTGGCCGGTGGTGGTGCAGGGGGATCGCTGCGCGCCCGAGGTGGCGGCGGCCATTCGCGGTTTCAATGCCATGAAGCCGGGCGGAGCAATGCCGCGACCCGATGTGCTGATTGTTGCACGCGGCGGTGGTTCTATCGAGGATCTGTGGGGCTTTAACGAGGAAATTGTGGTGCGTGCGGCGGCGGAATCGCGGATCCCGCTGGTTTCGGCGGTCGGGCATGAAACCGACACGACCTTGATTGATTACGCGGCCGACCAACGTGCGCCGACCCCGACGGCAGCGGCGGAAATGGCGGTGCCGGTGCGGGCGGACCTGTCCGCGCACCTCGCCGCGCTGGAGGAACGCCGCCGCCGCGCCCTTGCGCGCGGGCTGGAGCAGCGACGCCAGCGCTTGCGCGACGTGGCGCGGGCTTTGCCGCGACCCGAGGGGATTCTGGCGGAACGGGTGCAGCGGCTCGACAATCTGGCAATGCGTCTGCCGATGGCGTTGTCGGGTGTGACCCATCGCAAACGGGCCGAACTGTCGCGGCGCGGAGCCGAACGGTTACGTCTCGAGGCCTTGCATCAGGACATTACCCGCAAAAACGGTGATCTGGAGCGGTTGGGGATGCGCTTGCAACCCGCGTTGAAACGTCGGCTATCCGATGCCGAACGCCGCTTGACGGCGCTTGGACGCACATTGGAAACGTTGAGTTATCGCAACACGCTGGAACGTGGATACGCAGTCGTTTTTGCCGGAGAAAAGGTGGTCACGACCCGCAAGGAAGCGGCGAGACATGCAATGCTGGAGATCCAGTTTGCCGATGACAAATTGCCGGTCACGACTGATGGCAAGCCCGCGAAAAAGAAAACGCCGAAGCCTGCGAGAGGCTCCGGCGACGGTTCGCAAGGCTCGCTTTTCTAGACCAGAAGCATCGCCTCGGTCTTGGCGCGGATTTCGTCGAGGGTGACACCATCGGCAATTTCCTCGATCTTCAATCCGCCCTCGACCACGTCGAAAACACCCAGTTCGGTGATGATGCGATCGACAACAGCTTTGCCGGTCAGCGGCAGGGTGCATTCCTTCAACACCTTGGAATCGCCGTGTTTATTGGCATGGCTCATCAGAACCACCACCCGTTTTACACCGGCCACAAGGTCCATCGCGCCGCCCATGCCCTTGACCAGCTTGCCCGGAATCATCCAGTTGGCAAGGTCGCCGTTTTCCGCAACTTCCATCGCGCCGAGGATCGCCATGTCGATTTTGCCGCCACGGATCATGGCAAAGGATGTGGCGCTGTCGAAATAGCTGGTGCGGTGCAACTCGGTAATCGTCTGTTTGCCCGCGTTGATCAGGTCCGCGTCAATTTCGTCCTCGGTCGGAAACGGCCCCATGCCGAGCATGCCGTTTTCCGACTGCAAGGTCACATCGACCCCCTCGGGGATGAAATTCGACACCAGTGTCGGGATGCCGATGCCAAGGTTTACATACATGCCGTCGCGCAGTTCCTGTCCGGCGCGTTCCGCCATCCGGTTTCTGTCCCAAGCCATAATCTAAGCCTCCCGCACTGTGCGTTGTTCGATGCGTTTTTCGTGATTGCCCTCGAAAATGCGATGCACATAAATGCCGGGCGTGTGGATTTTGTCTGGGTCCAGACTGCCGACCGGCAGCAACTCCTCCACCTCCGCGATGCAGATTTTCCCGCAGGTCGCAGCCGGCGGATTGAAGTTGCGCGCGGTTTTGCGGAAGATCAGGTTGCCGGCACGATCGCCCTGCCACGCCTTGACGATGGACAGGTCGGTGACGATGCCGGTTTCCAGAATATAGGTCTCGCCGTCGAATTCCTTGTGCTCCTTGCCCTCGGCGATCACTGTTCCGACGCCGGTTTTGGTGTAGAAACCGGGGATGCCCGCCCCGCCGGCCCGCATCCGTTCGGCCAGCGTGCCTTGCGGGTTGAATTCCAGTTCCAGTTCACCGGAAAGATACTGCCGCATGAATTCGGCATTTTCCCCGACGTAGGAGGAAATCATCTTCTTCACCTGCCTGTTTTCCAGCAGAACACCGATACCGAAACCGTCCACGCCCGCGTTGTTGGAGGCAATCGTCAGGTCCTTTACTCCCGCATCTCGGATGCCCTCGATGAGGTTTTCCGGTATGCCGCATAGGCCGAACCCCCCCGAGGCGATGCTCATGCCGTCGAACAGCACCCCTTCGAGCGCGGCGGCGGCATTTTCATAGACCTTGTGCATGAAAATCTCCCTGTATGAGTTGACCGCACATGTATCGGGTGCGGATGCCGCAGGGTCAAGGTGCCTCGCTATACCGGACGCGGCGTTACGGGGCTACAATCCCGCTGCGGTGGCAATACCGCGGCTGATTCCGGGACACAATTTTGCGATAACCCCTGTATCCTCCGGAAGTCCGGGGTGGACGATCACATAGAGACGCAAGGCGGCCCAGCCGTTGTCCGGAAGGATGTTTTCGATTTCCAGAAGCTGGTCGGCCTTGAAATACGCCGCCGCCGGTGTGCCGAGGTGGGTTGCGAGCAACAGCGCCGCGGCCGTTACCGGGAATGTTCTTTTCATGGTCGCCTCTGAGCCGTTAAATCGGGATACATCCAGATACAGGCTCAGATGTTGATGAACTGTTAACGTCCGGCGTGTAACTCCTTCGGACTTTATGGAACATAGCGACTTCGGGAGGGTCCGTTAGGCGG
>JALSHL010000141.1 GCA_026982255.1 Paracoccaceae bacterium
GCAGGTGGATGTGCCAGGCACCGGGCGATTTCCCATCGGTGTCGCTGTGGAGGATGCCGGGAACGGCGCCACCAGCGTCGCGGTGCGGCTGGATGGGGTGGCGACGGCGGCGGCGTGATGATTGGTCGGCTACGGTTTCGAGACCGTGAAACTGATCCCTTGGTCGGGAAAGTTGTCCCGCAAGCTGGCCATGGCCACCTCCCAGTCCGTCCCTCCCCACTGATTCAGGAATGCATAAGTGCGCCCGTTGACGTGGAGGAGTTCATCCTCGCCGCAGAAGTATCGCGTGGCGTCGAAACTGCGCCCCTCGTTTTTCCGTGCTTCCTTTGCAAGACGAACGAAGTCCTCGGCATTCACCTCGCCTTCTACTGACACGAGGGCCCGCCTGGCCCGCGGCCCGAAGCGCTCCACAACTTTCTCGGGGGTGATGCCCCTGCCCACCAAATGACGGAATGTCTGAAAAATTGCATGACGCTTGGGTAATCCAGTGAGTTGGCGCCCGCCGAGAGTAACATCATATGTGGTCCGGTCTCGAGTACCCGTACGCGCCTCCCGCTCCTTACGCTTCTTTGCTGCAACCCGAATCTGGTATTCCTCCACCTCGGGCAGCGGGATGATCTGCTGGACATCCACCACGACCCGGCCCTGAAGGTCGTAGGGCTGAAGTCGCACGCAACGGATGTCGAGGCCACGCTCGATCAGCCAAAGAACCGATGTTGTCAACTCGCGGCTGAACTCGGCTGAGGCCAGGACGATCCTGACGTCCTGCGCAAATGCATCGTCGTCCGGTTCCGTCCAGCCAAGGAAATCAAGCAATTCGGCCCGTGCATCCGTCTCGGCTTTACCTGTCTGCGACAGGTAGCGGCTGAACACGTCGGCAGCCTGGTCGAAAGTCATGGTCGAGACCATCGCGGCGTAACGGATGGCCTGGAGTTCCATGTGGCCGCCATCCTCGGTCCGCTTGAGTTCGATCACGACAATGTTTCCGTCGCGGTCGATGCCGAGAAGGTCGATGCGCCGGCGCGATTCATCCCAGTCACCAAACTCCTCCGCGATCACCAGTGTGTCCGGTGAAACCACAGAAATGTGAGCCCTCAGAAGGCGCTGCAGATCGCGCCTTTCCTGCAACTGCGCCTGACCGAAGGTGGTCTTGGGAACGGGACGGATTTCTTCGCTGTCAAATTCATAGATCGGCATGGGCAATTCGGACCTTTCGGGAATTATTCCCATCCAACAGCAGCGGAAAGGAATGAGCAAGTGTCGTCACGCTTACGGGCCACCCGTCAGGCGGAGGAACAGTGCGACTCAGCGCCATTTGTTGACATGCGGCGCCGAGCCTCTGTTGACACAGTGTTGACACGGGTGCGAAACGCGGAACGCCTTCCGAGCGGGAGGTCATTAAGTTACCGTTTTATTTGGTGATTTTGGTTGCGGGGGCAGGATTTGAACCTGCGACCTTCAGGTTATGAGACTACCTATGATGGTCGAAATAATCTCGTGAAATCAGCCAGTTAGTTGGATTTCCAACTCGCAACGTCATTCATGTGTCGCACGGAGGAGACGCAATCCAGCGAGAAGGAACGGGAATCATTGTCATCCACGTTGGCTCCGAAAACCCTCATAGCGCGGCCGGAGACGGCATTGCAGGAAGCTCTCTAGCAAAGTGAGAACCGGAGCACCACGATTGGCCGGGATCAGAATATTGACCCGATCCACATTCGTCCGAATCCAGCTTCCGATTTCGGCGCACTCTGCATCACTCAATCCGATCCGCGCGGCGTCCTCGATAATCGAAGCCGCAAGTGTGCTTCGGGCACTGCCGGGATTGTAGTGCTGGCTGGTATAGCGCGCCTGGCTCTTTGGCCCCACCTTTCCCACCTTCAGCACGTCGCCACCAAGGCTGAACACATAAACCGCCATATTGCCAGCTGGCAAGCGCGAGGGTGGAGCGTGAGGCGCGGGCAATTCCTCGATACGGATGTCGCTCTCAACAAGCGTCTCCCCCGCCAGTTGGGCAACTGTGGCGAAGTCGGCCAGAACTTCTTTCGGATCCCATATCATGGCGCCCTCCTGTCGAAAGCCCAAAGGGCCCTGTCGAGCGTGCGCATCGTGATTCTGTGCTCCTGAGCGGTCGCCCTGCACAGCTCTACATATTCAAGCCATCTCTCGAATGTATAGTGCGTCGATCCGCCGACGGTGTTCATTGCTCTGATATCGAGGATGGGATACCGGTCCGGAAACGCGAAATGTAGGATCACGCTCGCCATGGGCCACTGGACCCCACGAAGCGCAAGCAGAGCGCCGATGCGCAACCGCTCGGACTCGGCCGCGAATGACACGCACGTGATCTCTTTGACCTCCGCGTCGGTATTCTGGCCGCAGAGTTGTCTCGTGCGCCCGCCCCGCCACTTCCATCGCGCCACCGCTATCAGGTCGTCCCGCGTCATGTATCCGCAGTTCGCCGCAGCCTCCATGCGGTCACCGAGAACATCGTCGGCATCGTCGGCATACTCGGCGGCGTATTCGAGGATCTGATCGCGGGTCAAATTGATCTGCATGTCAGCATGCTAAGCTGGGGCTTAGCAATCCCGCAACTCGGAATCGATCACCCCAGCAGCTTTTCCTCGACCTCGGCCATAGCGTTCTGGTGATCAGGTGACGGGAACAGATGGCCATAACGTTCCATGGTCATCTGAATCGAGGAATGGCCTGCGAAGGTCATCACTTCCTTGATCGAGAATCCCTGCTCGATCCAGAGCGACACGGCGAAATGGCGCAGGTCGTGCCAGCGCAACTTCACACCGACCTCTGCCTGCAGCTTGCGAAAGCGGGCCTGTGTTCTGGTGTGCTGGAGAATCCCGCCGCGCGGTGCGGGGAATACCAGCCCAAGATCGCTCTTTGGACTGCGCAGCTTCCAGCGGCGCAGGGCGTTCAGCACCATTGGTCCGGCGGGGATGTCGCGATAGCCTGCGCGGGACTTCGGCTCGCCCATCTGGTTGTAGGCATCTGCGCGCTGGCGGACATAGATGAAGCCTTTCTCGAAATCCACGTCCTGCCAGCGCAGCCCCCGCAATTCCGACGCACGCAGCCCCATCAGGGCCGAGACGATCAGGTGGGGCTTGAAGTCGTCATCAGCCGCCTCGATCAAGGAACGGATCG
>JALSHL010000142.1 GCA_026982255.1 Paracoccaceae bacterium
TCGGGCGGGCGACCGGTTCCAGAATGTCGGTGATTTCTCTGGCCAGCAGATCCTTGATTTCCTCGACGCCGAGTTTTTTACCAAATCGCCCTTCGGCCATGTTCGCGGCGACCTTGAGCGCGGTTTCAACGCCCATATCGGCAGAGATCAGCAGTTCCTCGAGGCTTTCCAGCATCGCGTCGTCCAGAACCCGTTTCGGGCCGGAGTCGCGTTTCAGCAGCCGCCCGACCAGGCCGGGTTTTTTCGGCTCTTCGGCCGGTTCGGGGGCGGTCGGGGTTTCCTCGACCGGAGCCTCCTCGACAATCGCCTGCAACCCCTCGTCGATTTTCGAGGAGGACCGCGTCAACCGCTGCTTCATTTTCGAGAAAAAGGACATATCCGCTCCGCTTTTTGCTCCCTCCCAACTAATACGCCGCGCGCGCGGATGGAAGCCTTGGCGCTAAATTTCGTCGGGAAAGTATTTGATGACCGAGCGGATCGGGTTTGGCGCCGCCTGCCCCAACCCGCAGATCGAGGCATCCTGCATGGTATCGCAGAGTTCCGACAACAACCCGCGATCCCACGTCCCCGCCTGCATCAGCATCACCGCCTTTTCGCAGCCGACACGGCACGGCGTGCATTGCCCGCAACTTTCGGAGGCAAAAAACCGCAGCATGTTCAGGGCCACATCCCGCATGTTGTCCCGATCCGACAGCACCACCACTGCCGCCGAGCCGATGAAGGTGTCGTAGGGCTGCAAGGTGTCGAAATCGAGCGGCACATCGTCAAGCGACGCAGGCAATATCCCCGAAGACGGGCCGCCCGGTTGGTAGGCCTTGAAAACATGTCCCTCGGCCATGCCGCCGGACGCCTCGATAATATCGCGGATGGTGGAACCGGCTGGCAGCAGCTTCACTCCCGGTTCCCGCACCCGACCGGAAACGGAATAGGAGCGCAGCCCCTTGCGACCGTTCTTTTCCACCCCGTTCAGGATTTGCGGCCCCTCGCGCAAAACCCGCGTGACCCAGTAGAGCGTCTCGACATTATGCACCAGCGTCGGGCGGCCGAAGATGCCGTTTTGCGCCACATAGGGCGGGCGGTGGCGCGGGATGCCGCGCTTGCCCTCGATGCTCTCGATCATCGCGCTTTCCTCGCCGCAGATATAGGCCCCTGCCCCGCGGCGCAGTTCGACAAAACCGGTGGGAATGATCCCTGCCGCGACCAGTTTGTCGAGTTCGCGGATCAGGATCTCACGCACGGCGGGATATTCGTCGCGCAGGTAGAAGTAGCACTTTTGCGCATCGACAACCCGTGCGGCGATCATCATGCCCTCGATCACCGCCAGCGGCTCGCGCTCCAGACAGGCGCGGTCCTTGAAGGTTCCCGGCTCTCCCTCGTCGGCATTAACGGCCAGATAGCGCGGGGCGGCCTGTTCGCGCACCGCGCGCCACTTCCGCGCCACGGGAAAGCCGGCACCGCCGAGACCACGCAGGCCGGATGCATCGATGTCCGCGATCACCTTTTCGATCGGAAGCGCACCGGAAACAACATCGAAATACACCCCGTCGCCGTGGCGGTCGAAATAGGTCTCGACAGTTTCGTAAACGGGAATCCGCGGCGAAAAATCCCCTTCGGACAGAATCGTATCTACCTTCTCCATGTCGGCATGATCCACATGCCGGTGCCCGATTTCCAGAACCGGCGCGGTATCGCAGCGCCCCATGCAGGGCGCGCGCAGCACACGCAGATCACCGCCCGCATATTTTTCACCCAGCGCCCGCAACAGGGCCTCGCTGCCGACCAGTTCGCAAGACAGGGAATCGCAAACCCGTATGGTCAGTGCAGGCGGGGCGGTGTCACCCTCGCGAACGATATCGAAATGGGCATAGAAGCTCGCGACCTCGAACACCTCGGCCATGGAGAGGCGCATTTCTTCGGCCAGAGCGCACAGGTGGGCGGCAGACAGATGGCCGTATTTGTCCTGAACCAGATGCAGATGCTCGATTAGCAGGTCCCGCCGCCGCTCGCGCGCGCCAAGCAGCGCGCGGATTTCGTGCAACGCCGTATCGTCAATCTGCCGGCCTTTGGGCGTGTGGCGTCCCTTGCCCTGCCCCGATTTCCAGACCCCGTCACGCGATTTTACAGTAGCCATGCCTATCCCCGGAATTATCCGCGCCAATTCTACACCGGCGTTCCGGTTTGCGTAGCCCAAAAACGACACGCCGCGCCAATATTCGCGCTCCCGCTTGTTATCCGGCAGCCAAACCCCGATATATCCCCTGTTGTTTCGCATTTTCAGGAGCCTTCATGAAACGCCTTAAATGGATCGCCATTACCGTTCTGTCGCTGGTCGTTGTGCTGTTTTTCCAGTATTCGCTGCCCAAGCACGATATCGTGCAGATCGTCGGCACCGACGTCAAACGCATGGATGTGGACAGCGGCTCATGGCTCTGGGCTTCACAGGATGCGGGCACCAATGTGACCAGCACCCGCGATGTGCGCTTCATCAATGCCGCGCGCCCGAACGGCAAGCCACGTGTCTATCGCAACGAGGATACCAACTGGGGCTGGCCGCCGTATTTCAAATTCGACAGCGGCGATTTGAATGCCGAGGCACAGGCCTATGCCAAGCAGGACGATTTCTGGGTTTCCGTCACCTATTACGGCTGGCGCATCACCTTTCTGTCGATTTTCCCCAATGCGGTCGGCTTGAAACCGGTATCCGGCCCCGATGCCACCATCATTCCGTGGTTCAATATCGTTTTCCTGACGCTGCTGGCCGCGCTCGCGATCTATATTTTCCTGAAAATCCGGCAATTCAAACGCAACCGCGTCGATCCTGTGCTGGAGGATGTCGGCGAGGCCTGGGACAATGTCGAGGATACCGCCTCCGACGCGCGCGACAGTGCTGTCGGCTGGTGGAAAAAGCTCTTCGGCTCCGGAAAGCGTTAAGGCGTAGACTCATAAACCCCGCACCGCCAGCGTGAATATCGCGAAATATCAGTGGCTTGCGACGCGCCGTCAATAGTGGTTCTATTGGCAAGCGGCGCACGCCGCTGAAATGAAGCGATATCCACGCCCTTCGGGTTAGCCGGATTTCTGCCCTGGCTGTGTTGCAACCCCTTGAAATAGCCCCGCTATTCCTGCGGGATTGCGCCTTGCCAGAACAAAAATCCGGA